>JAAFHJ010000250.1 GCA_013298325.1 Myxococcales bacterium
CCGCGACATCTTTGGCGTTTCGTTCTGAGCGCAGCTCCGTGAACGCTGGAGATCGTCGGGGGCCGGTCCGTCTCGACCGAAAGAAGGGGGCGATGGCCCCGCTTCGCGCCATCGGGAAACAGGACGCCCCCTGGGAAGATTTCTACCATTGGATTCTGTACATCCGATGGTCGTATTTCTTTTTGTTTGTGGCCGGCGCCTTCCTGGCAATCAATGTGCTTTTCGGATTCTTGTATCACCTAGATACGCAAGGAATTACCGGGGCCCGTCCAGGCTCCTTTGAAGACGCTTTCTATTTCAGCGTGCAGACGATGGCGACCATCGGTTACGGCGGGATGTCGCCGGCGACCCGGTACACCCATCTTCTTGTCACTGCGGAAGCGCTTCTTGGGATCGTCACCACGGCGCTCCTCACCGGAGTCACGTTCGCCAAGTTCGCTCGCCCAAGTGCGCGTGTGCTCTTCTCCGAGAAGCTCGTGATCGGCAAGCGCGATGGGGTGCCGCAACTTTCCATGCGCATGGCGAATTTCCGAGGGAACAACGTCGCAGAAGCGCAATTGAAGTTCCTTCTCTTGAGGAACGTTGTCACCGCAGAGGGGGAGCGATTTCGACGGCCTACGGAGGTTCCGCTTGTGCGAAATACGACGGCGGTATTCACACTTTCGTGGACCGCCTACCACGTCATTGACGAGATCAGTCCCTTTTATGGCGAAGGGGCGCTGCAACGTCTTCGCGACGAGGGGGCCGACTTGCTGGTTGTCCTTTCCGGGTACGACGAGACCCTCGGGCAGACGATTTTTGCCCGCTACCGCTATCGGATTGACGACGTCGTAGTGAACGCCCGCTTCGTCGACACCGTCGGCGTCGATGACGATGGCGCCCGGACGATCGACTTTAGCCGCTTTCATGACGTTGAGCCGGAGCCGAGGACGCTGCCGTGACCGACCGAAATCGGCTGCGCTCGCCAGCGCGTTTCTACCTCGAAACTGCCCTCCTTTTTATGCTGGGGAAAGGTCTTTTCCTGATCTTTCTCTACGCCATCGTGATGACGTTTCCGAATGCCCATCAGGGGCAGACTCCCGAATACGTCTATTACCACCACAGCGCATTTGGAAATGCCCTGATGAGTTGGGACGGTGGCTGGTACCGTCGGATTATCTTGGACGGCTACGCCGAAGATGGGCGTGCGGCGTTCTTTCCGGTGTTCCCCTACCTTGTCCGCGCACTCGCATCCATTACCCACTCCCGGTGGACGACGGGGGTGGTCCTAAACAACGTTCTTACGGTAGGCGGTGCACTTTTTCTAAGTAGTTGGATCGCCGAGAAAACTAAAGAATCGAAAGCAACATTCGTCCTTGCGCGCAAGCGTGCTCGCGCCGGAGCACTATTCTTCTTGGTCGCACCTGGTGCGGTATTTTTCACGGCGCTCTACACGGAAGCATCCTTCTTCTTTGCAGTAAGTGGGTTCTTTTTCTTCGTTGCACGACGGAACTATTGGGCAGCGGCGCTATTTGGCGCCCTCGCAAGTGCAACACGAAGCACCGGCATTTTCTTAGCCCCTTCGCTCTTTGTGGCGACGGCGGTGGAGGTAATCCGATACCGCACCGTCACGTTAGAGTCGGTCAAGAAGATTGCCGTTGTGGCTGCAGTTCCTCTCGGGCTCGTGGCATTCATGTACGTCTTGCACGTCCAATTGAAGGACCCGCTCGCGTTTGTGAAGGCGCAGGTCGGTTGGGGGCGAACGTCTGGCCACATGCCCTGGGATACCGTCCTCAAAGAATTGAAGGAACCGTCCTACGGGGATGCTCTTTACCGCGTCGACGCGCTCGCCTCCGTGGCGGCAGTCGGACTGGCGATCTGGTCGTGCGCGAGTGGCGACGTGCTTGGCGGTATCTTCGTCGCCCTTTGCGCGATCGTACCGCTCACGACAGGAACTTCGATGTCGATGTCACGATTCCTTGTCGTCGTTCCGAGCGTCTTTCGCGCGATCAGCCATTTCGTGGCGGGCCATCCGCGCCGCGGCAACGTCGTGTTCTTCGGGATGGCCCTTGCCGCCGCCTATTTCGGAACGACCTTCGTCCTCGGCTATTGGGCCGGGTGACGCGGGCCTTCCGCTCCGTCGCCATCTGCGATAGGTGCCGCCGCCATGCACCACCGCCAAGAGCGGCATGCTTAAGGAAAATCGATGTCTTCCGCACCCAAAGATCGAGTCCTCCGCGCGCTTACCACCGATGGCGGTTTCCGCGTCATCGCGGCATCCACAACGCGAACTGTCCAAGGGGCAATTGCTGCTCAGAAGGCGCCGTTCCCGGCCGCCGAGACCTTCGCAGACTTGCTCACCTCGGCGATTCTCTTTCGCGAGAGCATGTCGCCCGAGTTTCGCGTTCAGGTGATCATGCAGGCGAGCGACCAACGGTCCCGCCTCGTCGCCGATGCATTGCCAGGTGGAATCACGCGCGGCCTCGTCACGCTTCCCGAGGGGCTCCGCGCGATGCCGGTCGGCCCAAACGGTGTGCTCCAAGTTCAACGCACCATGGCGAACGGCGAAGTCCACACCGGCGTCGTGAGCGTCCCCGAAGACGGCGATGTCTCGCGTGCGATGATGCGCTACATGCACGAATCCGAGCAGATCGTGACGATGGTGACCGTCGGCTGTCACATCGAAAACGGCGTCGTCGTTTCCGCGGGCGGGCTTCTGCTTCAACTCCTGCCGGAGGTCGAGCGTCAAAAGTTGATGGTCATGACCGAACGCATGGAGGACTTTCGGGATATCCACCCGCTCCTTGCACAGGGGAAGGCCGACCCGAAGACGCTCATCGACGAGACGTTCTGGGGGATGGAGTACGTTCAAACATCCGAAAGTGAACTCGATTTTGGCTGCCACTGCAGCCCTGCTCGTCTCGCAGCGAGTTTGTCAACGCTTCCGAAGTCGGAGATCGAGGATATGATCGCCGCCGGTGCTCCGCTAGAAATTACCTGTCAATTCTGCGGCACCGAGTACAAGTTCCATCCGGAGCAGCTCCGTGGGATGCTTGTCTCTCACTGAATCTCCTCCAGGAAATAGCCATTGATTAAGTACCTCGGATCGAAGCGGACGCTGCTCCCCGCGATCCTTGAGGTCTTTGCCTCCCTTGAAGGGGCGACGCGGGTTCTGGATCTCTTCTCGGGGACCGCCCGCGTCGGCCACGCGGCAAAAAGGGCGGGCTATCAGGTCATTTCCAACGACCACAACGCCTACGCCCACACGCTCGCGACCTGCTACGTCGAAGCCGATCGGGAAGCGATCGAAGTCGATGCGCTTCGACTGATTGAGGAGTTCAACGCACTTCCTGGACGTCCCGGCTACGTCACCAAGACGTTCTGCGAGGATGCTCGATTCTTTCAGCCGAAGAATGGTGAAAGAATCGATGCGATCCGCGAGGAGATTGCTCGAAAGAGCCTCCCCCGCGATCTTGAGGCGGTGCTCCTCGTAGCCTTGATGGAAGCGGCCGACCGCGTCGATTCCACGACGGGCCTCCAGATGGCCTACCTCAAGCAGTGGGCGACCCGATCCAATCGCGAATTGACCCTTCGCCTCCCCGACGTCCTCCCGCGCGCTGCCCACGGCAGTGGTGAGGCGCTTGGGCTCGATGCTCTTGAGGCGGCGGCGTCCCGCGAAGTCGATATCGCCTACCTCGATCCGCCCTACAATCATCACTCGTACTTGGCGAATTATCACATCTGGGAATCGCTGGTTCGTTGGGACAAACCTGAGGCCTTTGGGATTGCTCAGAAGCGCATCGATGTGCGCTCGCGCCCGAGCCGCTTCAATCGGAAACGGGAGTGTCGCGAGGCACTTGCAGCGGTCGTTGCTGCCGTTCGCGCGCGTTTTCTCGTGGTGTCGTTCTCCGATGAGGGCTTTCTCACGAGGGCCGAGATTGAGGCGATCCTCGCCACGCGGGGGGAAGTGTCTGTGATTGAACACGATTTCGCCCGCTACGTCGGCGCTCGAATCGGCATTTTCAACCGGCAGGGGGAGAAGGTCGGGGCCGTCGGCAAGCTCCGGAACACCGAGTATCTCTTCGTCGTTCGCATCGCCGAAGCCGGCGGAAAATCCTCACGGCGCCGCAAGAAACCCTGAAGATTTCTTCAAAAGTGCGGGAATTGAGCCCTCGACGACGCGTGATTTCTGGGTAAGGGTGCGCCGCCATGCGCCCGCAGATCCTTCGCGCCACCCGCGCCTTTTCCGTTTGCCTCGCTCTCGCCCCCGCCTTGGCCTGCTCGTCGGCGGACGACGGCAGCGCCCTCGGGAGCTCCGCGGTGCCGATCATCAATGGCAAAGCGGACACTACCCACCCGGGGGTCGTCTTCATCGGGATTGAGTCGGCCGACGGGTTTGGAGGCTGCTCCGGTTCGCTCGTCGACGTCGATACCGCATCGGGCGTCGGGCTCGTCCTCACCGCGGGACATTGCGTCACGCCGGGCAAGCCCTCGATTGTGCTCATGGGCGATGATATCAGTTCGCCTACCGCGAAGCGATTTGAGGTGCTCGACTACGCCCATCATTCGAAATATCCGGCCGACACGCGCTACGATTTCGGCATGATTCGTATTCTCGGTGTCGACGCATCAACGCCGAAACTCGCGATGGTTCCATCAAGCAGTGATGGCGTCGCCGCCGGCGTTCGCGTCACGAACGTCGGTTACGGACTCACGCATCGTCCAAGCCAGTCTGGGGCAGATAACGCCGTCCGCAACACCACGACGGTATCGATCTCGAGCGTCCAACAGATTGATATTCATTATACTTTCGGTGGGACCGGCACATGCTCCGGCGACAGCGGCGGCCCGGCGATCATCACCACCGGCGGTAGCGAGAAGATTGTTGGCGTCGTCTCGCGCGGCGACCAAGATTGTGCCGGCGACAGCATTGATGCCCGCATCTCTTACGGCTTTGACTTTATCAATCAACAGCTCGCGCTTCCCGCACCGACGGAGACCTGCGACATTTGTTCGCGCCGCGCCGGGTCGGGAAACAACGTCTGTGCCAAGCGGCTCGATAGCTGTTTCGCAGATGCCGACTGCAAGGGCCTCTACGACTGCCTCGTCGGATGTGCCGGAAGTTCGTGCCGAACGGCGTGTACGAAAAAGTTCCCGGCCGGAAACGGGCCGCTCCTCGCCTGGCAAGCATGCTCATGCTCAGAAGCGTGTACGACGAAATGCGCCGGGAGCAGTGCCTGCGCCCCTATCGCCGCGTGCGTCGGAGACACCGGAACCGGCGCGTGTGGGACGTGCACGAAGTCGAGCTGCTGCGCAGAGACGGCCAACGCCGCTCGTGACAAGATCGGCAATCAATGCCTCACGAACCCGGCGACGGTCGGCTGCAGCACCAACCGCGCTTACCAGGCGCTCGTGAGCTGCAAAGCGACCAAGTGCAGTTCGGATTGCTCCCCGACCGACCCCGGAACCGACCCTGGCACCGACCCCGGAACCGATCCCGGCACCGACCCTGGCGAGACGGTGACGACCACGACAAAGGGCTGCAGCGTCGTACCGAGCGGGCGATCGGCCTCTGGGAATTCGCTCTTCGCGACGCTCGCGGTCGCGATCGGTCTCGTCGCCGCGGCCCGTCGCCGTTCCCCGTCGTGACGGAAGCGGCGCGCACGCTACGGGGCCTTGGCGCATCGCCGGGCGTTGCCCATGGGCGCCTGAAGGTGTTGGCCCGCGGGGATACTCTTGGCGCCACCGCGCTCGCGGATACGTATGTGCTCTGCACGGAAGACCCCACGTTCTGCGAGCTTGCATCGATTCAGTCGGCGGCGGCGCTGGTGCTCCTCCAGGCGGGGGCGACGGCGGAGGGGGCCATCGTCGCACGTACCTTTGGCAAGCCTTGTGTTGTCGGCTTTCCGGAGCTTCGCGTCATCGTCAAGGCGACCGGAAATTCCCTCGTGACGCGCGATGGAATCGCGTTTCCGGATGGCACCGAGGTGCACATCGACGCCGGCCGTGGCCTTCTCATTTTCGGGTAGCACGTCGGGACAAACGATCCGCGCGCGGGCCGTTGGGCGCGTGGTAGCTTGATCGCATGAGCGGCGTCCCTCTCCGCGACCGCGCAAAGCAGCGCATCGGTACCGTCCTCAAAGACAAGTGGCGCCTCGACGCGCTGCTCGGCGTCGGCGGAACCGCAGCCGTCTACGCCGGTACACATCGGAACGGTAAAGTCGCTGCGGTCAAGGTGCTTCGCCCCGAACTTGCCGGGCACGAAGAGATCGTTACGCGGTTTCTTCGCGAAGGGTACGTCGCCAACAAAATCAATCACCGCGGCGTCGTTGAGGTGATTGACGACGACCGTGCTGACGACGGGTCTGTCTTCCTCGTGATGGAACTTCTTCAGGGGACGTCCCTGGAGAATTACTCCCGCGGCGGGGAACGCTTACCGATCGCGGAATCGCTTCGTGTCGTCGATGAATTGCTGGATGTGCTTACGCGCGCACATCCGCTTGGCATCGTTCATCGCGACATCAAACCGGCCAACATTTTTCTGACGACCGCCGGTCAGGTGAAAGTTCTCGATTTCGGAATCGCCCGTCTCGTCGAGAGCGCCGACCACGCCCACACGCAGACGGGGACGGCGATCGGGACGCCCGGGTACATGCCGCCGGAGCAGGCGCGTGGTCGCTGGAACCTCGTCGACGGACGGACCGATCTTTGGGCGGCCGGGGCGACGCTCTACGCGCTTCTCGCCGGCCATCGCCCGCGGCGTGCCGAGACGGTGCAGGAAGAATTGCTCCTTGCAATGACGCAGCCGATCCCTTCGATCGCACTCGCGGTGCCATCGTTGCATCCTGCACTGATTTCGTTCGTCGACAAATCTATCTCCTTTGAGATGGATGCACGTTTCCCAGACGCCGCCGCCATGAAGGCAGCTCTTGAGGAGGTTCGCTCCCAACTTCGTGAAGGAAATCCGGCATCTGTCGGGGGATGGGATACCGGTCGCGAAGTCTTCAACGGCCATTCCTTCCCGCCACCGGCCCCGTCACGTCCGTCTCTCTCTGGCAGTTCCTCGGGTGCTTTTCCGGCCCGCGAGGCCGAACCGGGCTCGATTTCGGGCGCCAGTGGACCTGGGTCGATCTCGATTTCCCACGTCGGCCCGCCGTCTTTCGCGACGGGGGGACCGATGATGGTGAGCCAGCCGCCT
>JAAFHJ010000251.1 GCA_013298325.1 Myxococcales bacterium
TCGCCACAAAAGACGGCGGCGACGACGACGGGGGCGGCATCATCGTCGACCCCGACAGTGGGATCGTGATCGACCCCGACGCCGGGTCCACGGGCGGCGGCGGCGACGGCAGCGTGCTTGTGACCGGCGACCCGGTCACCTGCGCGGAGGCCGAATCTGCGAAGACCTACGTCGGCTGCGACTACTGGCCGACCGTCACCGGCAACCTGGTCTGGTCGATCTTTGACTACGCCGTCATTGTCGCCAACAACCAGTCGACGCCCGCGCAGGTGACAGTAACGGGACCGAACAACACCAACAAGACGGTCACCGTCCAGCCGAACTCGCTGGAGAAGGTCTACCTTCCGTGGGTAAAGAACCTCAAGGGGCCCGACACGAACGAGTGCGGGAACGCGTCGCCGATGACCGCCTCCGTCGTTGAGCGCGGCGGCGCCTACCATCTCGTCTCTTCGGTTCCCGTCGTTGTCTATCAATTCAACGCCTTGGAATACAAAGGCCAGGGCGGCCCCCCCGGAAAGAGCTGGGCTTCGTGCCCGGGTACAGCGATCGCCTGCGTCGACCCCCTCGGAACCGCGCCAATTGGCTGTTTCTCGTTTTCGAACGACGCGAGCATCTTGCTACCGTCGACGGCGATGACCGGCACGTATCGGGTCGCCGGAACGAAGGGGTGGACGGAAGCGGGGAATATCTTGAACCCCCCGGCGAACATCATGGGGCCGTACTTCACCGTCACGGCAACCAAGGATTCGACGACGGTCACGATCAAGCTCTCGGGGGCGGCCAAGGTAAAGGCCGGAGGCGGGATCACCGCGACAAACGGCGGGGGGACGATCACCCTCGCTCTCAACGCGGGCGACGTGGCGGAGGTCATGGGCGACGTCGGCTCGGCGGTCGACCTCTCTGGGTCGCTCGTGACGGCGAACAACCCGGTACAGGTCCTCACCGGGATTCCCTGCATCAACATCCCCGCGGGCAAACAGGCGTGTGACCACCTGGAAGAGATTGTTTTCCCTGCGGAAACCCTTGGCAAGTCCTACGTCGTTGCCCCGATGACCGGGCCGAACGGCGATGCCCCCGGCCACGTTGTCAAGTTCGTCGGGAACAAGGACGGGACGACGCTGAGCTACGCGCCGTCGAAGCCGGCCGGCTGCCCCTCGTCGCTGAACGCCGGGCAGGTTGTTGAATGCACGGGTCTCGTGACGACGCCGTTTTCGGTGACCGGCGACAACGAGTTCGCGGTGATCAACTTCATGCCGGCGGCTCAGGTGCTTCAACCGGCGTTGTCGGGAACGCGGAAGGGGGACCCGTCTCAGTCGGCAATGGTCGCCACCGAGCAGTTCCGTACCAAGTACAATTTCCTAGCCCCCGACGACTACGACATCAGCTACGTCGATGTCATCGGTCCGACCGATGCCAAGCTCGTCCTCGACGGCGCGAATGTCACTACCGCTTTCAAGGTCATCGCAAACGGAATTGGGATCGCGCGCATCAAGCTCGGCGCCGGCCAGCGCGGCGCTCACCTCTTGACGTCGGATAAGCCGGTCGGCATCCAGGTCATGGGCTACGGCGACAACACGAGCTACCAGTACCCGGGTGGCCTCGACCTCAAGCGCATCGCGATCGCGCCGGACAAGTGAGCTGCTGACCGATTGTGCAATGAGGAAACCCCAAAGACTCTTTGGGGTTTTCCTCTTTTTGTAGACCTTTTCCCGTCGACGGAACATTCGCGTATAGATCGCGGCGCGATGCATGCACTCCGCCTCTCCCCGCTGTTTTTGGCCGCGTTCGCGACCGTTCTCGTGACGCAAGCATGCGGGTCCAAAGACGACGACTCGCTCTTTCCGTCGAAAGACGCTGGCCTCGATAGCGGCCCGCCGGCGACCGATGCGACGCTGATCATTGACGCTCAGGTTGGCGACGGCGGCGCGGGGATCGGCGGGGATCCTCCGACCTGCAGCGACGCCACCCGCTTCCACTCCTACGTCGGCTGCGACTACTGGCCGACAGTCACGGTAAACGCCGTCTGGTCGATTTTCGACTGGGCGGTCGTCGTCGCCAACAACCAGGCGACCCCGGCCAGCGTGACGGTGACCGGCCCTGGCGGCGTCTCCAAGACGGCGACGATCCCGGCAAACGGCCTGGAGAAGATCTACCTGCCGTGGGTTCCCGCACTCAAAGGCCCCGATGGCAACGAATGCGCCGATGCGCCGCTCGTCGCCAATTCGGTCGTCGCGCGCAAATCGGCCTATCACTTGGTGAGTTCAATTCCCGTCGTCGTTTACCAGTTCAACGCGCTGGAATACCAAGGGGCAGGCGGTCCTCCGGGCAAAGATTGGTCGTCGTGTCCCGGAAACAAACCGTGCAATGGGAAGAGCCCGATTGGGTGTTTCTCCTACGGGAATGACGCGAGCCTTCTCCTCCCCTCGACGGCGATGACCGGCGCCTATCGGCTGACGGGGAGCGAAGGCTGGGACGACGGAACCGGCGGCGTCGCGGGACCGGTGGCGACGATCACCGCGACCGAAGCGGCGACGACCCTCCGTGTAAAATTGGCAGCAAAAGCAACGGTAAAGGCCGGGAATGGCGTCACCGCCGGGAACCCCGGTGACGAACTCACACTGAAGCTCGACGCCGGAGACGTCGTCGAGCTCGTCGGTGGGACGGGGCCGAACGTCGACCTTGCCGGGTCGCTCATCTTGGCCGACAAACCGGTGCAGGTACTCGCAGGAATCCCCTGCATCAATGTCCCTTCTGCGAGTCCTGCCTGCGACAATCTGGAGGAGAGTGTCTTCCCTGCCGAGACTCTGGGACGCCATTACTTCTTTGCACCGGTGACCGGTCCCCGCGCAAACAAACCCGGGACTCGCCTTCGCCTCATTGGCAACAAAGACGGCACGACTCTCACCTACAAACCGAGCAAACCGACCGGCTGCCCGACGACGCTCAACGCGGGGCAGGCGGTCACCTGCACGGGCCTACTGACTGCGCCGTTCGAGGTGACCGGCGATGCCGAGTTTGCCGCGGTGACGCTCCTTCCCGGTGCGACGATTTCTGACCCAGGCACCACCGGCGCGCGAAGCCTTGGAGATCCTTCGCTTTCCAACTTGGTCGCTGTTGAACAATTTCGCTCGAAATACACGTTCTTGGCCCCGGACGACTACCCGGTCTCCTACGCAGACATCCTCGCTCCCCTCGGCACGAAACTCACTGTGGATGGCGCGGCGGTTACGGCAACCTTCGAGACGATCGCGAGCGGCTACGGCATCGCGCGCCTCCCGCTCGGCCCCGGAAAGAACGGCGCACATACGCTGGAGGCCGATGCCTCCGTCGGCCTCCAGGTGGTCGGCTACGGGGCCTTCACCAGCTACCAGTACCCCGGTGGCCTCGATCTCAAACAGATCTCCGCGGCGCCCGACAAATGAACATGTTCCCGTCGGAACACGCTTCGCGGCTGGCGAGGCCTCTCACTCCGTCACGACGACTCCAGTGACGCGGAAACGGCCTGCCACGAGGCACGCGGCAGGCCGTTTCTCACGCGGCTTCACAACGCGCTCGTCTCATCGCGCGCGAAACGCAGACCCCCCGTTCAACGGGAGTAGGAGCAGCGGGCGCCGGACATGGCCGCTTTGTAGAAGGGATACGGATGCTTGGTGGCGCCATTGACGGCACGCGCACTCGAGTATCCAAGGCCCCGATACATCAGGACCCACCCGCTCGAGGACAACGTCGCATTGGACGCGCCGTTGACAAAGGCGATTTCGTTCAAGTTTCCAGCGAGGTCGGCCCAGGGTTCTTGGTTGGCGATCCCTTGCGTCGTACGATCGGCGACGACGCGACCGCCCGCCGCGATCCGTCCGGCCCCGTCGGCCGTGGAATTGGTCTCCGGGTACCGATAGTTCCCCGTCTGGGACCCGTCCGACGAAATATTGATGTCGGCGCCCGGGAGACGCCCGCCCGAAATCGCGGTCGTCCCCGCAACCGCCGCGAGGACCTGTTGGGTCGCAAGACGCCCGCCATCCCAATGGCAGAAAGCGGCAAAGATAGCGTTCGGAATCGCACTGGCAGCCTTCACGTCAAGCTGCTCCTGGGAGAACGCTCGCGGCGGCGTATTGAGAACCTGCAGCGCTTGAACGGCCGGCGGATACCAGTATGTAGGAAATCCGTAGGAACCGTTGGTCGTGACGAGGTTCGCCCCATGAATATAGTAAGGATCGCTGTAATCGCCGGGGCGGGACTGGTGATACATCGTCGCGCCAAAAGCGAAGTTCGTGCCCATATTCCCCCCGACGCCGCCCGAGGAACTCATGGGTGAATAATTGGCGTTCGGAAGCGGCGCAACTTCCGGACCATCGACCCCCTCCGGGAGGTACAGCGTCCAGATATCGTTCCAATAGGCCGGCTTATTCGCGAGGAGCCACGCCTTGATGTTTGGAACGCCGTTGTTCGCAGCAGCGATCGATTCCACGAATGTACGAATGCGCCCTGCGGTAATTTCGTACTTGTCGAGGTAGGTCGTCTTCCCGACGTTCACCGGATCGGCAAAGCCGACGACCTCGAGCTGGCGACAGCAGCTTTCGTGATTCTTTACGTTATCTTCGACTTCACCGGTACCGCAGGTGCTCCCGCCAAAAACCCGCTTGCAGCTCTTGGCTTCAATGCACTTTCCGCCGAAGCACGAGTCACGCTGGCAGTCAGAATCTAGCGCACATGCTTTCGCAAGCGCACACTTCGGCGCCGTGTAGTCTACGGGGCCCGCTTGATAGCGCCCGCCGCCACAGTCGACGTCGGTCTCGGCACCGTTCTTCACGCCATCGGCAGCCGTGGGCGTCGTACAAACGTTATTCTTGCAATAGTTTCCATTGCAATCGGTGCTTGCAAGGCAGACCTTCCCCGGGTTGCACTTGGGTGCGTTTGGCCCGCCGCAGTCAACGTCGGTCTCACCATTGTTCTTCTTGCCGTCCGTGGAGGTCGGCACTGAACAGACGTTGTTCTTGCAGAGCCCCTGACAATCGTTGTCGACCTTGCACGCTTCATTCCCCGGACAAGGCTGCGTGGCGGCGATCGCCCCTCCACAATCGACCCCGGTCTCCCCTGCGTCGCGGCGCCCGTCCGACTTGGCTGCGGCGTCGACGGGAGAGCAGATGGCCCCCGAACAATAGTCGGTGCTGCAATCGGGATCCTGCTCGCAGATGGTTCCGTTTGCACACAAGTTCGGCGTCCCTACGCCGCAGGTCTTGGTCCCTTTCGCGGCGCACTTCCCACCGTCACAAATGCGGCTCTTGCACTCGCCATTGGCCCCGCACGCGGAACCGTCGCATTTGTCCGCGCAGGAGCCGCCGCAGTCAATGCCGGTTTCCGTGCCGTCGTTCTTCCCGTTCGTACACGACGGCGACTTGCAGACACCGCTCGAACAATTGCGACTCGTGCAGTCCCCTTCCGCCGCGCAGGCTTCGCCGACGTCGCATTTTGCCGGCTTGCCGACCCCGCAGCCGGCCGGCGTGGCTCCGTCGGTCCCGAGCCCGCTGTCGATCGGCGCCGTGCCGTCGGTGACCGCCCCGCCGTCGCCAACGGGGGCCGGTGCAGCTCCGTCCCCCGACGAACAGGCGGCAGCGAGTGCCCCGACGGAAAGAGTGGCAAATACCGCAAGGACGATGCGCGAACGATTCATGGGAAGCCTCCGGAAGGTTCGATGGTTCGCGAGGTCCCGAAGGGTTGCAAGCACCAAAGACGAGGCCGGGACAAATCGAAGCGATTCCGTCGATGAGCACGACGCTTTTCTCAGCGGAACCGCATGCAACGTGCGCCCGACATCGCCGCTTTGTAATAGGGGTGCGTCACTTGCGTCGTGTTTGAGAGCGCGCGCGCGCTGCTCCAGCCGAGGCCGCGGTAGAGGAGCTTCCACGTACCACCGGGGTTCCACGTGACCTCATTCGCGTTTCCGGCGAGGTCGGCCCACGGTTCCTGGTTTGGAAGGTTCGGGAGCCCCTGCGTCACGCGGTCGACCGCTACGCGACCGCCCGGAGCGATCCGCCCAGCGCCGTCGGCGGTGGAGTCGGTAGGCGGGTAGAAGTAAGGCCCCACCCCCCCGCCGTCGGGAGAGATATTGATGCCGGCGACCGCCAAGCGTCCTCCGGGCAAGCTGTAAGCGTCTTCACTCGCGCCGGTCACCGCCGTAAGCGCGGCGGGTGAGACGACGCGCCCTCCGTCCCAATGGCAAAATGCCATAAAAATAGAATTGGGAATGGCGGTCGCCGCTTTCACATCAAGCTGTTCTCGCGGGTAGGCCCGGGGGACCGACCCCTGCGTTTGCTTGGCCTGAGCCGCCGCGTCGTACCAATAGGTCGGGAAGCCATACGCGCCCGGTTCGACGATGAGGTTCGCCCCATGAATGTACTCGCCGTAATACATGGTGGCACCGAAGGCGAAATTGACCCCCATGTTTCCACCACCACCGGGAGTCTCGGCACCTTCGTAGTCTTCGGGCAAGAAAGGCGTCCACGCATCGTTCCAGTAGGCGGGTTTGTTCGCGAGCAACCAGCCTTTGATGTTCGGCGCGCCGCCGTTCTGCGCGGCCATCGCTGTAACGAAAGCGCGAAGGCGTCCGGCGGTAATCTCGTACTTGTCGACGTAGACGGCCTTTCCGGGATTTAGAGGATCCGAATAGCCAACAACTTCCAACGATTTGCAGCAGCTCTCGTGGTTGCGAACGCCGTCTTCGACCTCGCCCGTTCCGCAGGTATCCCCGCCGAAGTGAACGCCTTCGCAGCTCTTCGCGTCGCCGCACTTCTTTTGGGCATTGCAGTTGAAACTGCTGCAATCGGTGTCGACTCCGCAACTCTTGGTAAGTCCACACTTCGGCGCCGTATAGTCGACGGCGGCGACCTGGAAACGCGCGCCACCGCAGTCGATATCTGTCTCATTTCCGTTCTGAACGCCGTCGCTGGCAGTCGGCGCGGTACAAATGCTATTCTTGCAGTAGGTGACGTCACAATCGGCGGAGACGGCGCACGCCTTTCCGAGCGAACACTTTGGGGCGTTCGCGCCGCCGCAGTCGACGTCCGATTCGCCGTTATTCTTCTTTCGGTCGGTCGCGTTCGGGAGGGAGCAAAGTTTGGCGACACAGAGCCCCTGACAGTCGCCGTCTGCCGCGCATCCTTGGCCGGCCGGGC
>JAAFHJ010000252.1 GCA_013298325.1 Myxococcales bacterium
ACCGCCGCGAGAAATGTGCAGAATGCACGCAACGAGCGACGCTCGCGGAGGTCGCGCGGCACGGCGCCTAGAAGGGCCGCAAAGAGGGCACTCAGCAGAAAAAATGCAGCGATTGCCAAAGGGAGCGCCCGCCGGAGCACCGGGCGTACGTCCCCCCAGGAGGCGAGGAGCGCTTCCGCCATCTGGCGATCGAGAGGCGTGCGATAGCTGTAGACTGCACCTGCTTGAACGAGCACGACCGCCGCCACCGAAGCCCCCAGGACGACCTGCGCGGGGCGCCCCTTCGCGAGCATGCCGAGCGAAACGAGGAGGGCAACGTCGGCGGCAAGCGCCAGAAAACTTGCATGATGCAAGCTTCCGGCCCCCGCGAGCGCGACGACCGAGGGGGCGATCGCCATCGGCAGCAGAAGGAGGAGGTGCAGAGGCTCGCGGCGCACGCCGGCCGCTTATCACGCGAGCGCGCGGAGCGCGGCTTCCAGACGGGCGGTAGCGTGGCCCCCGATCACCGTGTATCGGCGCCCCGCCGCCTTCAGAAGGTCTTCGCAGCGGGCAAAAAACCCGGGGCGTGTATCGGGCCGGTAGCGAACGGGATCGGCGACCCACGGGAGATCGGGCGCGAGGAGCAGGGTGTGCGCGTAGGGCCGCGCGAGGGCGCGGGCGACCGTCGCGCCGTCGAGGGGGCGCCCGAATTCCTCGGCCCAGGCAACGGTCACAAGAGGATCGGTGTCGCAAAAGAGCCGTCGCGTCGCCCGGCGCGCGAGCGACTCCTCCACGGCGATCTGCCCGGCGACAATCAGCGGAAAGTCGGCCGCCGCCTCGTCGCCGTCAAAGGCCTCGAGGAGGGAACGGGCGTACTCAGGGACGGCCACCGTGCCGAAATGACGGGCCAATTCGGTTGTGAGCGTGCTCTTCCCGCAGGACTCGGGGCCGACGATAGAGATTCGTTCCGTGTAATACGCACGTACTGGCGGCAGGAGCATGGAAGGGGCTCCCCAGGGGTCGCTTCGGAGCGCGGTACCGCTGGTGGGGACGCCGCTTCGGGCCCCATCGACAGGGACGAATCGAGCGCCGAGTTCCGCCGCAAGGCGGTGCCCATAGGCCTCCGACGCGAAGACGCGGTCGGGGGCAAAGGGGAGGACGCGACCGAGCGCCCCGCGCCAAAGGTTCCAAAAATCGGGAGTTTCTGAAGGGTCTTGCGGGAGCTCTTCGTCAAGGTGGACGACGGTGCAATCGGTGCAGAGCTCACGCATCCAGGCGGCGCGGAGCGCCCCGGGGATCGGCTCACGTGCCAGCGTCCCGACGACGACGACGAGCTCGTCGCACAAAGCACGTGCAACCTGTACCAAGTGCAGGTGCCCCGCGTGCGGCGGGAGGAACTTGCCGAGGACCATGCCGCGGATCGTCATGCCACCGCCGTGACGAGACGGAGCAGCGTCTGGCGAGGGTCGTTTGGTACGCCAAACGACGGGTCGAAGCGCCTCGCGGTAAGGCGAAAAAGCATGTTACTATCGATATTTAAAGCGCTGTCTCGGTCGCTCACGCGAAGGAGTTCTAGAGCGGCGCGGCGTTCCAGGGGCAAGAGGGGGCTCCGATAGATGGCGTTGCGGAACTCTTCCGGCGGGACAATCGTCAGCGGGCGGCCGGCCGCCTCAAAGGCGGCGTAGAGGTCGTCGACCGTTGCCGGAGTCGCCGCGTAGACCGCCTTCGGCGGAGCGTCCTGTGCAGGATGCACGCACGCAAGAAGCGCTTCCACCACCGCGCCAAGCGGAACGGCATCGAAGGCGGCACCGAGAAAATGGCCCGACGGGCGCATTCCGAGCAGGTGGAGCGCGGCCGTGAGTGCGCGGAGGGGGCAGCGCCCGCTGGGGAGATCCTTGTCGTCGGCGACGACGAGCCCGATGCGAATCACATGGGCCTGCGGATGCCCGGCGCACCACGCCTCGCCGAGCGCCTTGCTCTGGGCGTAGCCGCCGAAAATGCCTGCATCTTCCACGGAATGCGTCGGATCGAGGTTCATCCCCCCACCAACAAGGGTCGAAAACGCGAGAACGGCCAGGGACGACGCGAAGACGAGCTTGGTGCCGCTCGCAAGCAACGGCGCAAGCGGTGCCACATTTTCTGTGTATAACGCATCCATATTCGCGTCGATGCGTAGCGATGCGGCAAGGTGCACCACCATCGACGCCGCTGCCGCTTCCGCCGCAAGCAGCGCGTGATCGGCAAGGTCACCCACGACCGGCGTCGCCATGATCCCAAGCTCTTCGAGGCGGGCGTGCGCTTCTTGGTCGGTGCGCGCCCGCACCAGGACGCGCAGGGGAACCCTCGCGCGGCCAAGGGCGCGCGCGAGGTGGGCACCGAGGAGGCCGGTCGCACCGGTGAGAAATACAGGGGCGACTCCGCTCGCCGTTTCCTCACCGCCTTTGGCGGCTCCGGGCGGACGAGCGGGTGCAGAGTGCATGTTTGTCGGCGCGCGCGGTGCTGTGTGCGGTGCGGGGAAGCGCGCAACGAGTTCGGCAACCGACGCGACCGCGTCCGGGCCCGCCGCGCCGACGACGCGGTCGAGATCGCGAAGCGTTGCGACGTCACTTAGCGCATCGCTCGGAAGGCAGATCCCCAGCTCCCCGTCGATGCCCGCCACGAACTCAATGCGCCGGAGCGAGTCGAGGCTGAGCGGATCGTCGACGCCGACGGGACGCCCCAGAATTGCCTCCGTCAGCCGATGAAGTTCCCAGGAAACTTCCTGAGTCTTTCCGCGCTCGGAAACCGTAGTTGCTCCGCGCAAGATGCGTGAAGGATGGAGGTGCCTCGGGAGCTGCATGTAGGACGCATGCAGTTCCTGGTCGTTGCAGGATGCATCCACTGTCGCGACGAGGCGCCCGTCGACGACCGCAACGAACGCCCGGCGAACGCCCGAGACGGCGCGCAAGCAGGCCTCAAGCTCCTCGGGGGCGACGAGCTTTCCGGCGATCTTCACCTGCCGATCGAGGCGCCCTTCGAAGGTCCACGAGCCGTCGGCTTCCTGGCGGACGCGATCGCCAGTCCGGTAGCCCTCGCTGGTAAATCGCGCGGCGGTGAGCGCATCGTCGTCGAGGTACCCGTGAGCGACCGCCGGCCCCGCGATCACGAGTTCCCCAGCTATGCATGCATACTGCACGCCTTCCAGCGGCACCCCGATCGACGGTCGGTTGCGGGCCGGGCCATCCGCCGAGAGGACCTCCAGGCTTGTGCACACAGTCGCCTCCGTCGGACCATAGACGTTGACGATCCGGCGACGGCGGGCGTGGGCGCGAAGGGCGTGGGGCGGGCAGGGCTCCCCGCCCACAATGATCGTTTGAAGGCTCCGGGGGAGCGCCTCCGGGTCGATGTGGGCCAGGAGCGATGGGGGCAGGTCGGCGTGGGTGATCGCGTGGGTGTGTAAAAACGCGAGAAGGTCAGAAAAATTGCTCGTTGCGCCCGGGTAAGGGAAGAGCGTTGCACCTGCGTAGAGTGCCGTGCCGACGTCCGAAAAGCTTGCGTCGAACCCGGGAGACAGTGCCCAAAGTACGCGAGATTCCGACCCGATTTCAAATGCGGAAACTTGCGCACGAAGAAGCTCTTCAACGCCGCCGAACCCGACGCAGACGCCCTTCGGCCGCCCCGTGCTCCCGCTCGTAAAGACGACCCAGGCGAGGCCTGCCAGCGCCCGCGCGTCGGCTGTCGCAAGGCGCTCCCGAAGGGCACGTCGATAGGGGGCCGGCGTGCTCGGATCGAGGGGGACGAATGTGGCGCCGACGGTGTGTGCGGCCAGAAGCTCCACAACCCACGAGGCATCGCGCGCCACTTCGCACACGAGAAACGTCTCCCCAACGCGGAGCTCCTTCGCGCGGCGGTCGACGGCGCTGCCGAGGTCCCCCCAGGAAAGCGCTCCGATGGCGGCCGTCTCCCGGTGGCGGTGCCTGGCGAGCGCGGCGACGAACGGCGTCACGGCAGCGCCACGTAGTCGACGAGGGCCGACCCCGAGCAGCGTGCGTCAACCATCGGCGCCCCGCGATTGGTTGCATGATCGTTGAGGTTAACAACTCGAAAATCCAGGCTAAAACGCGTTCGCCCCGTGTCGCGCGGGAGGGTGCGATGGAAGTGGGCACCCGCGAACCAGAGCGTCCCGCCACGCGCGACCGCGAAACCTTCCTCGGCGCCGGTCACCGCCGGATCGAGGGGGCCGGTGAAGCCCGGGTAGTGGCTGAGTCCCGTCTCGCGCTTTTGCCAACCGAGCCGCTTCTCCAGGCCGGCCGCCCCCCATGCTTCGTAGGCGAAAAGCTCGGAGTCATTCGGTACTTCTTGGTCGAAACGCTCTTTGAAAAAGACGAAGGTCTCCTCCGCCGGGAGATCATTGAGGGCAACCCAGCCGACGATGAGTGAAGCGGGGTGCGCGTACCAGGTGTCCCGATGGGGGCGGTAGACCCCCTGGGCCCGCGGCTCGTGGTGGCCGCCCGAGTGGACGATCCGAAGGCGCGGTGGATCGACGACGATGCTCCCCGCATCGACGGCGAAACCACACGAGGCAAGGAGTTCCTTCTGGAGGAGATGAAAGCGCGTAGATGTATAAATTTCTTTGCGAACGGCACCGAGGACTGGGAACACGGCATCGTCGCCAAAGCGGGCGTGGGCGAGGCGCGGATCGCCGAGACCGGCCGCCGCAAAGTGCTCAGTCAGAAGCTCCTGGGCGGCATCGGCGAGCCGTACCGCTTCGGGGACCGGCTCGGTAAGGACGATCTCGCCGCGAAACAGGGCCGAACGCCCGTCGAGCGTACCGACGGTCTTTGCGTCTACTGAGGGGCGAATCGGGAGCATTGTTAACCTGCCTTCTTTGCGAGGATCAAACAGCGTAGATCGTCGACGCCGAGCGGGCGCTTGGTGAGATCTCCGAAGACTGCGTCCACCCCAAAACCTGCATCCTGCAGCCGTTCCACGAGCTCGTGGGGGAAATAGAGGCGGATGGCGCTCTTGCGGACGCGCTCCTCGCCACCGGGCAGCAGCCAGGTCCACGTCTTGTGGAGGAGGCCGCGCGGGAGGTCGAGCTCCGAGGTCCGCAGAAGGGTGACCGGTCCGTGGCGGCTCGTCCCCCGCAGGATCTGTTGGCGCTCAAAGCGTCGCAAAATGCCAGGGGCACCAAGAAATTCAACGAGGTAGCGGCCACCGGGGCGAAGCGACTTCGCCGCGGCGGCGAAGATGGCGCGCGTCTGATGATCGTCGCCGTGGCCGATGCAGGTGCCGACCGTGTAGGCGCCGTCGCAGTCCTCCGCGACGAAGGAGGCAGCGTCGGCGGCGAGGAAGGTCGCCGCCTCGCCAACGCCCGCGGCGTTCGCGCGACGCTGGGCTTCGTCGGTGTAGGATGCAATTAAGTCGACACCGACGACGGAAAGACCGCGCGCCGCCAAGGGGATCGCGATCGTGCCGACGCCGCAGCCTTGGTCCAGAAGCCGCCGGCCGCCAAGCTCCGCCTGGATGAATGTGCAGAATGCATCGGTCTCGTCGGTCGGTCGCTGATCGAGGAAAAGATCAATCAGAAGTTCGTCGTAGAGGTCGTGAACCCAAGTCGTTTCCATGGCGTTTATCTTTCGAGCGCGAGCTGTTCACCGAGGGCCGTCGTCGTGAGCAGGAGGTGGAGGACGCCGTCCCGCGCGACGGCGGGGCCACCGCGGAGGTCGGCCCACGCATCGACAAATGCTGCGACCGCCGCCGGATCGAAGAACGACGGGAGGCGTTGGGGGGCCGTTCGCGCACGGACGCGGGCGACGATCTCGGCAGTGCGAGGAAGGGGGGGCGCGAGGAAGGGGTGCTTCTTGCGATCGGCGACCACCACCGGCACAAAGTCGCGGAGCGCCCGCCGGAGAAGCGCCTTGTCGCGAACCTTTTCAAGACCTTGCCCGTTTCGACCATCGAGAAGGGTCGCCGTCGGGATCCCAGCCGCGAGGCTCAAGAGGGGGCCGTCCAGGAACGGGGGGCGCCCCTCGACGCTGTGAGCGAGCTCGGTGCCGTCGCCGAGGGTTCGAAGGATGTATCCTGCAAGAGCGAGCTTTTGCCACAGGAAGCTGCTTCGACGAACATGATCACCGGCAAATTCCCTACCTTCGAGGAGCGTTGCACATAGGTGCGCAATGCATGTATCTGCGCCGTCAGCCCTTGAGGGCGCGGCGAGGCCGGCGAGCTGAGCCGCCAGAGCGCTCTTCGCGCGAAGGAACGTTGGTACCGAGGCGCCGAGCGCGGCGAACAGCGCTTCCGTTGCCGGGAGTGGGGGCCCGTCGCCGTCGGGGAGCATGAGCCCCCGCTGGGCGGTCGCCGCGGTCGGCTCAGCGCCCGCATCGGCGAGGAGGTGCGCATAGCCGAGGAACGCCTCGTCGGCCCCTTCGCCGGTCAGAATGGCCTTGAAGCCGGCATCACGGACGGCGCGCGAGAGCATGTATTTTGCAACAAGCTGGCCGTTCGAAGCGGCCCCCTCGGCGTAGCGTACGGCGCTATCGAGGTGGTCGAGGAAGTCTTCCGGCATCGGCTCGATGACGGTAATTTCCCCGTTTGCATGGGAAATCGCAGCCTCGGCGAGGGCGCGCTCGTCCCAGCCTTCGCCGGAAAAGGCGACGGCGAAGCCTTTCGGCGACGGGACGCCAAGGGCTGCCGCCGCACCGACGACCGCCGCCGAATCGAACCCCCCGGAAACGGCGAAGGCGATGCGACCGTCCTCGGGGAGCCGAACCGCAACCGCGTCGAGAAATGCGTCGCGGATTTCCCCTTCGAGGGCGTCGTCGTCCCCAAAGAGCGGTCGCTGAACACGTCGGCGAATTTCGCGTGCAGTATGCATGCGAATCCCTGCTTGCCCGACGACGAGATGTTCCCCAGGGGCGACGGCGCGCACCCCCGCGACGAGCGTCTCTGTCGGGGCGAGGAACTGCATGCTGAAGAGTTGATCGAGGCCGCTGGGGCTCCACCGCCGCGGAATTCCTGCGGCGAGGAGCGCCTTGATCTCGGAGGCGACCCACGTCCGGCCGTCGCCATCGACGGCGTAGTGGAGCGGCTTCACCCCGGAGGCATCACGTGCAAGATGCAGACATTCG
>JAAFHJ010000253.1 GCA_013298325.1 Myxococcales bacterium
GTTCAAAGTCGGTAATCGCGTCAATGTTTCAGGCGTGTACCACCAGCGTTACGGGGAGACCTGGATCACCGCGGCGACCGTCCAGAAGCAGGGAACGACCGTCGAACTCCCGATCCCAAAGGTGTTCACGGTGAAACAGCTCCTCGACCGCAGCGCCTCCGTCTACGATGGGATCCTCGGCGCTGTCGACGACCCGAGCGGGAAAATTCTCATTACGAACAACACGCCTGATCCGCTGGTCTACAAGACCTTCGAGTTTGAGGTTTCCGGTGGCCTTCGGATCGACGACTACGTCTATTCCCGCTACGGCACCTCAGCGACCGGTGCCTACCCGCCGGCGACCTTCGGCGCTCCGAACGACAGCAAAGCCTTCGTGAACGGCACCGGCTTCACGCGGATTACTGGAATTGTTGCCTACAGCTTCGGAAACAAGAAACTCTACCCGCGCGCCGCCGACGACCTCGTATTTGCCCCCTGAATCTTCGTTTCTTGAGGAGAGTTCGATGCTTACGCTTTGCCCCGCCTGCGACCGTCATCACTTCTTGACCGAGGCTTGCCCCTTCTGCGCCGCAAACCGCCGCCCTTCCAGCGATCTCGCCCGAAAGGCGCTTTCGTTTGCGGCGGGGGCGGTCGTCCTCGGGACGTTCGGCTGCGCCTACGGGTCGCCGGAACCCTACTGCCCGGACGCCGGGGCCCGAGACCCCGGGTGCCCCGCCCTCGATAGCGGAACAAACAACACCGCCGATGGGGCCGCCGACGCCGCGGAGACCGACGCCGGCGCTGACGCAACGAAGTGAGCGCGCCGCGCGGAGACGGTTTCCCCGGCGTCCGGTCGCCGAGCGGCCTCGTCTATGTCGTGTGGGAAATCACCCTCCGCTGCGATCTCTCGTGTGCCCATTGCGGCAGCCGGGCCGGTCGCGCGCGCCCCGATGAACTCACCACCGAAGAGGCGCTGCGCGTCGTGGGGGAGCTCGCTGAGCTTGGCGCCGAAGAGATCACCCTCATCGGCGGCGAGGCCTATTTGCGCCCCGATTTCGAGGAGCTAGCGAGTGCGATCGCCGACGCAGGCATGCGTTGCGCGATGACGAGCGGCGGCCGGGCGATCGACACGGAACGGGCGCGCGCGCTTCGCCGGGCCCGAGTCTCCCAGGTCTCCGTCTCCCTCGACGGCCTTGCCCACGCCCACGACGTCCAGCGCTCCCTCACCGGCAGTTTCGATGCGGCCCTTCAATCGATGAAGTGCCTTGCTGATGCTGGCGTGGAGATCTCTGTGAATACCCAGCTCAATCGCTGGAGTTTTCCGGACTTGGACGCGGTTTTTGCGCTTGCACATGCCCACGGTGCGGCGAGCTGGCAAGTCCAGCACACCGTCCCGATGGGGCGCGCCGCCGAGCGACCGGGGTGGCTGTTTCAGCCATGGGAGATCCTTGTCGTCCACCCGAAGCTCGCGGAACTCGCGGCGCGTGGGGCGGCGATGGAGCGTCCGATGCACCTCTGGCCCGCAAACAACATCGGCTACTTTGGGCCCCACGAGGCGCAAATTCGCGGGCGCGGCGTCCATCGCGATCGCGCCTGGGGCGGCTGCATCGCCGGCAAACATGCCCTTGGCCTGGAGAGCGATGGCACTGTGAAGGGGTGCCCTTCGCTTCCGACGGCGACCTGGGCTGCCGGCTCGACCCGCACCCACCGCCTCGCCGACCTGTGGGAGGAGAGCCGAACGCTTCGCCGGATTCGCGACCGCGCGAGCGAAGGGGGGAGCGATCTCTGGGGGCGATGCAAGGATTGTTATTACGCAAGCGTTTGCCGCGGCGGATGCACCTGGACCGCGGAAGTCTTCTTTGGAAAACACGGGAACAATCCCTATTGTCATCACCGTGCAAGTACCCTTCGCGAGCAGGGCCTGCGTGAGCGCTTGATCCCCCAGCCGCCGGCGCCAGGCGTCCTTGCTGCCCCCTTCGATCACCGCCTGTTTTCGCTGGTCGAAGAGCCCTTTCGGGACGACGAGTTCTTCGTCGCGCCGCCGACGAGCGACTTCTTCCCGACGCCGCGCCGCCTGCCTCTCGCGCCGTGACCGTCGCCGCTCCGAGTTCACCTTCCGTCCTTCGGCGGGCGGCCGCTGTCGGCGTCGCCCTCCATCTGGCGATCACCGGAGCGCTGGTGATCGCCACGCGCGCGCGCACCGGCGGCGCGATGAGCTACCCCCTCGACGACGCGTTCATTCACCTGGCGCTGGCGAAAAATCTCATTCATCACGGGGTGTTCGGCGTTACCCGTTTTGCGTTCACGAGCACGTCGAGTTCGGTCCTCTGGCCCTTCCTGCTCGCCCCCTTCGAGCCGATCTTCGGCGTCTACGCGCCTGTTGTCCTCGCGACCCTCGCGTCGTCGGTGGTCCCTCTGCTCGCGGCGGTTGCGGCGACCGAGGAGAACCTTCCTCGGAAATGGGTGTACAGCGCATCTATTGCGGCGGTCCTTCTCGCGCCGACGCCCGGACTCGCCGCCCTCGGCATGGAGCACGCGCTCCATGTGCCTGCGTCGCTCGCCTACCTGCTTGCCGTTCGGCGGAGGCTCGAAGGTCGCCCGTCGCCTGGTTTTTTCCTGGTAGCGAGCGCTTTTCTTGTGGCCGGCACCCGCTACGAAGGGGGGATCCTCGTCGCCCTTGGGACGTGCGCGCTTATCCTTGTAGAACGCAAGCAATGGCGCATCGCTGCGCTCTCGGCGCTAGCCGGTCTCGCGCCGATCGTTACGTTCGGCCTCTGGGCGAAGGCCCATGGCGCTCTCTTTTTGCCCTATTCGGTCGTCATGAAGGGGGCGCACCCGCCACCCGGCTTTTCGGCGACGGTCGGCTATTTCCTCGCGGGGGCCTGGGAAAAGCTTGTCGCGACCCCCGCGCTCGCCGTCCTCGCGATGGTTGCATGCTGCATGTTATTCGTCGTCAAAGACCAGCCGAGGCGGGCACTACTCGCGGTTGCCGTCGGCACCGCGGCGGTTCACGTCTGCGTCGCGGCCGTCGGTTGGTTCTTCCGCTACGAGGCCTACCTGATCGTGATCCTGACGGCGGTCCTCCTCGCCGCGGGCGCCGATTCTCTTCGTAGGTTCAAGCGTTTGCAGGTGCTTGGGCTTGTTGGAATGCTGGTTCTCGCGCCAGCCTTCCGAAGCGCCCACATGCTCGCGCAGACGCCGCGGGCGGCGACGAACATCTTCGAACAGCAGGTTCAGATCGGACGTTTCGCCGCCCGGGAATTCCCGGAGGCGCCGGTCGCCGTCAACGACATCGGCGCCGTTGCCTATTTGCATGATGCACCGATCGTCGACCTCATGGGGCTCGCGAGCGGCTCTGTCGCGAAGGCGCGCGGCTACCGGATCGCGAGCGCGCTCTCGCCGGCCGTCGTCGCCGCGGAAACCGGCGGAGTGCCGGTGGCTATCCTCTACGATCGTTGGTTTTCCGGGCAGTTACCGAGTCACTGGAAGGCGCGTCGTCGCTGGCGTATCTCGGGGGTGATCACACCCGCCTTTGCGACGGTCACGATCTACGCCTGCGACCCGTCAACCATCGACGCTGTCGACGCGGCCCTTGCACGCTTCGAACCGCTCCTCCCCGTCGGCGTCGAACGCCTCCCCCCCGAGCTATGACATTTGCAAAATACACGTATCGATCCGGCCGAAATGACGATTCCGACGCGCTGATCGCGCTCCTCGGGAGCTGCTTTGCCGAATACGAAAACTGCGTCCTCGACGTCGACGGAGAGATTCCGGAACTCCGTGCGATCGCAGATGCTTTTACCGCTTGGGGCGGTGAGTTTCGCGTTGCAGAACGGGACGGGCGCGTCGTCGCCTGCGTCGGTTTTGCGCGCCACGAAGGGGGAGAGCGGGGCCACTACGAGCTCAAGAAGCTCTACGCCTATAGCGACGAGCGCGGGGCGGCGGGGCCTGCGGGCCCGCTGGTCGATTGGGTCGAGGAGGCGGTCGTCGCCCGTGGCGGGACAACCATCGACCTCTGGAGCGACACGCGATTTACCCGAGCCCACCGCTTTTACGAAAAGCGCGGCTACCAGAAATCCGGTGAAACGCGCGAACTCTTTGACAAAAGTGACACGATTGAGTTTCGTTTTGTGAAGCGCTTGGGTGCGGTGCACGGCTCCACGCCAGCCTGACGACGCTCGACGCTCCGCCTGCGATGCGTCAGGCCGCCCGCCGATCTGGCCACCGCCGGGAGTACGAATGTGGACTTCTCGCGATTGATGCGTCGAAGAGAGTTCCGGGGCTCCCCGGCGTATGAACCGCGCATGGCGATCCCTGCCTGCGAGTCGCTGATTCCCCTCGCGAGCTCCAAAATAGCCGAAGAACCAGAAGTTATTGCCGACGCTGCTGTGTCTCCCGGCAGCCGGCTATCGACAATCTGGGCACGATCAAATGCGATTTTTCGCAAGAATGCGACCGTGGAACGTTCGGCGTGTGGAGCATTGTGTAGGAAATACAACGAGCCGCGTGCTTGGTCTTGTTTGTGGCCGCGGCACAATATTCAATTCGATTGCGCGCACTTTTTCGCGACACCGTCGGAAGCCGACCGAGCGGCCCCTGAAGTGTGCTGCACACGCGCGAATCTTTGCGCTGGCGGTGGTTGCGAGCTGTGTGGGTGATTCTGTCGCAGTTTCAGCGTCTTGCGTGGTGGTTCGCGGGCGTGTCCTTCGGTGTCGAGGGCTTGCACCATCCGCGCGCCAAAGCACGCACGTAGCATCTGAGGTGGAAGTTCTGCCTTTGATCTGCGAAACTCTCTGACCCCCTTCGCTATGGATACGGCCGCCCTTACTCGCCTCGCTGCGCGCATTGAAGCTCTTGAAGCCGAGAAGACGGCCCTTGTTCGCCGCGTCCTTCGCGGCGAAGGGGACCTCCGCGCCGCCGACGAGCGCGCAGCGGAGGCTTCCCTACGGTTTCGCGAAGCGCAGGCCCGAGCCGACGCCGAAGCGACGCAAGCGGCCGAATTTCTGCGTGATCGAGACGCGCTGCGCGGCGAGCTGGCGGCGCAAACGATGCTCCTCCGCGAACTTCCCGTCCTTGCGGCGCGCTGCGAAGCGCTTGAGGCTGCGGCGGCGGAGTCGGTGGATGAGGCCGGGGCAAGAGCTGCGCTAAACCGAGCACTTTCCACCGAACGAGCCCTTCGTGCTGCCATCGAAGACGCATTTTCCCAGGAGGCGCTCGCGCGCGCCGACCTCGAGAATGCATTGGCCGAGAGCCACGCGGCGCGCATGACGATGGACGAGGCGCTTGCCGGCGAACGGAAGCAACGCGCGCGCGCGGAAGTCGCGTTGGCGGCTACGGGGGAACTTCTGAAGGCGGCTGAACAGCGGAGCGTTCCGCCAAGTCGCCGGGACGAGCCGGTGTACGAACGCGATTTCCCAAGGAGCGAGCCGCCATCGAGTGCGCTCCCCTCCAAAGAATCGCGGCTTCGCGAGAAGGGGCTCCGCGACGAATTGACCCTTCTTGGGGCGCGGAACGACGCGCTCGTCGATCTCGCCAAGCACGCCCTCCGCGCACTTCTCGCCGCCGTCGACCGCCCGGGGGACGCAGCCCCCGCAATGACGGACGTCGCCGAGCGGCTCCGAATGCTCCTTGGCGGCGTCGCGCCGGGGCGGGCTGAGCCTCGCCTTGCCGCGGCGACCGTCAGTTCGCTGGGCGGCACGCTTCAGATCGACCCCACGCTTGGTTATGTAATTATTGATTTTTCGCGAATCCGCCCGGCGGAGGCGCCCACGGACGGCGACGCCAGCGAAGACGACGGATTTGCCGACGCCTACCTCCTCTTCGTCGCTTCGTGGGCGGCATCGGTCTATCTCGCTTCCAAGACGGTGCAGCTCGCGCCAGAGGCCGGAGACGACGCGCGTATCTTCCGATTCACCCCCTTCGGAACCAGCCATCGGTGAGTGAGATCCCGACGACGAAGAGGCGCAGCCCGGCCAAACACATCACATTTTCGAGCTGATGCCAAAGAGCGTGGGCGGTGATGAGCCGCGCTTTCGCGAAAAAGCGCCATTGAGCGTCGAAAGAAGAGTGAATCAGCGCGGCTGAAATACCGGAAAGAAAACGCGCGGCGCACGCTTCTTGCGAAGGCACTTGGTGTGGCCGGAGAGGAAGCAGACCGTGAGTGCGCGCCGCGGAAGTCCCGTCGTACTCCGCCCCGAGCGGTGCCACACGTGATTGTGGACGAGCATCACTTCGCCAGCCACCGCCGGCTCCCGCACGATGTGGGCCTCCGCGTCGGCTTCTTCCAGCTTATTCTTCGGTACGACACCACCGAGCGGCGTCGCGAGCCCTTTCTTGTGGCTCCCCGGCACAAATTCCAGGCAGCCGCCGTCGAGGGGCGCGTCGTCGAGGGCCGTCCAGATCTGGAGCTTCGGCTCCCGATCGAGGCCCCAGAAGGTCCCGCCATCTTGGTGGAAAGGGAGGTCACTGCCGCCGGTTGCCGCTGCTTTGTTGAAGACGAGTGCGCGATAAATGGCGATCGGATCGCCGTCGTAGGCGTGCTTAGCAATCGCCTCAAAAATGGGATTTTCGATCCACGAAAGAAACAGCGGATCCCGCTCAAGCTTTTCAACTTTCCGATAACGAAGAGTCGGACCTTCCCAGCCTTTTCCGTAAGTGAGATCGTCGTAGGAGCCGCTGTCGGCGTCCCGCTGAAAGAAGAGCTCGGGGTAGGTCACTTCGCCGAGCATGATCGCGTCGATGCGATCGCGGAGCTCGCGGAGCGTCTCTTCGCCAGCAATACGGCCGACGCGCGCGTAGCCGTCGCGGTCGTAGTCTTGAAAAATACGTTCGATTTCAGAGTCTTGGAGCTTCATCGCCTTAGCCAGTCGCGGTTGCCTCGGTCCCTCGCCACCGCCGAGCGAGGTGGTCGATCGCAACGCGAAGCTCCTCCGGAAGCGCTGCCGTAGCACAGGCGCCATCGAGGTGCTCGGGCCCCTTCGGACCGAGAATCGTCGTGACCGGCGCCGCGCCGACGAACCCATAGGCGAGTTCGCGCAGGGAAATGTTGTAAGATGCAGCGAGTTCGGCGAGTTCGACGATGCGGGACGCGAGC
>JAAFHJ010000254.1 GCA_013298325.1 Myxococcales bacterium
GCCCTCCCGATCGCCGAGCTCGAATCGTTCGTAACCGCCTTTGAGGCTGGCATGGCGGATCGGTACCCCGGGTGGGAGATCTGCCTCTTCGGGCACATCGGCGACGGGAACCTTCACGTCAACATCATGAAGCCCGATTCGATGAGCAAGAGCGACTTTCTCGCAAAGACCCACGAGGCCGACGCACTGTTGTTTGACCTCGTGAAGGCCCACCACGGCTCGATATCGGCCGAGCACGGCGTCGGCCTCTTGAAGCGCGATTTCCTTAGCTATAGCAGGACGCCCGCCGAGATCGCACTGATGCGGGCAACAAAAGCAGCCTTTGATCCGAAGGGCCTTCTCAATCCGGGAAAAGTCTTCGGATGAAATAGGGAGAGGCCGGTACTTCTACCGGCCTCTTCTCGGGAATTACGGGAAACGAATCAGAGAATGCGCGTGCGGATCGACGTCGGCAGTGCGCCAATTTGATCGGCGACCGTCGGGCTGACGCTCTCGTCGAAATCCATCAGCAGGTAACCGACGTCGGCGTCGGTCGCGAGGATCTGGGCGCGGATGTTGGCGTTTGCGTCGGAGACGATCCGGTTGACGTCGCGGAGCACGCCGGGGACGTTCTTGTGGATGTTCAACACGCGTGTCGTGCGCGTGGCGCGCGGCAATTCGACGGGCGGGTAGTTGACCGAGCCGACCGTCGAACCGCCGTCGAGGTACTTGGAAAGCGCCGTGGCGACCTCGCGACCGATCGCCTCCTGGGCTTCCATGGTCGATCCACCGATATGGGGCGTGAGAATGACGTTGGCGAGGCCGCGGAGTTCCGTCTTGAAACCGTCCGAATTTGTTTCCGGTTCCTCGGGGAAGACGTCGATGGCCGCGCCCGCGAGATGGCCGCTCTTGACCGCGTGGGCGAGGGCCGGGATGTCGACGACGGTGCCCCGGCTCGCGTTCATCAGGTAGCTCCCCTTCTTCATCCGCGCGAGTTCGGGGGCGCCGATCATGTTCTTGGTCGCCGGCGTCTCCGGGACGTGAAGCGTGACAAAATCAGCCGCTTCCAACAGCGCTTCGAGGCTCGGGAGCGGGCGCGCGTTGCCGATCGCCATCGTCGATCGGATGTCGTAGCTGAGGACGCGCATCCCCATCGCCTCGGCGAGGACGCCGACCTGGGAGCCGATGTGGCCGTAGCCGACGATGCCGAGCGTCTTCCCGCGCAGCTCGTAGCAGCCGGTGGCGACCTTCCGCCATTGACCGTCGTGGACTTCCCGGGACCGATCGCCGAGTTGCCGGGCGAGAAAGACCGTCCAGCCGATGATCATTTCGGCGACGGATCGCGTGTTCGAAAACGGTGCATTGTACACAGGAACGCCACGCTTCTGGGCAGCGTCGAGGTCGATCTGGTTGGTTCCAATGCAGAAAGCGCCGACCGCGATGAGATCACTGGCGGCGGCGAGCACCTTCTCTGTGACGCGCGTCTTGCTCCGAATGCCGAGAATGTGCACGCCTTCGAGGCGCGCGATCAATTCGTCTTCCTTCAGGGCGCCGGTCACGGTTTCGACGTGAACACCGAGCTCGGCGAACATCTCGACCGCCGAGCGATGGATGTTTTCGAGGAGAAGAACGCGAATCTGGGCGTGGGGAACCGGCGTGCTCATGACGCGAGTCCTAGCGCTTTGACGCGCGGGTGCCCACGGCCCATTTACGCCGACTGTGGAAGCGGCTCGACGCGGTCTTGACCCCCCGGTGCGACATGAGCACCATGGCGGCCATGTGCCCCTACTGCGGTTCGAATGCGCCGGTCGTCCACCAGGGGCTTGCTGCGCGATGCACCGCCTGCGGGAGGCCACGGAATCCACTCGCCTCCCACTCGGTAACGCTCGCCGGGCAGCCGGCGCAAGTCGGCGGAACGCTGGCGCGAATCGTCGGATGGATCGCCTTTGCGATCGGCGTCCCGTTCGCGCTGCTTGTTGGTGGTATTCTACATGCGATTTTTCCCGACGGGATCGTCGGCGAGGTCGTCGGCGGAGCCATCGCGCTAGCAACCCTCCTGGTGACGCTGCTCTTCGTGCGCGGCGGGAAAAAGCTGCAGACTGCAGGCAAAAAGACCGAAGAGGGGGTGAAAGACGAGGCGATTTTTGCCCTCGCTGGTCGCTACGAGGGGATTCTCACCGCGGAACGAGCCGCCGCCGAGCTCGACGTCACGCCTCTTGAGGCCGACGACATCCTCACCGCCCTCGCGAAGCGCGACCCCGATCGTGTGAAGGTCGAAGTGAATGACGCGGGCGTCGTCCAGTTCCAGTTTCCGAGGCATTTGTGGGCAGCCGTCGCGAAGAACTCCGGCGGAGCGCGCGTCGCACACGCAGACGCCGTCCCGGGCTCCCGCGTCGCCGAATCGGGCGCTGCGATCGCGTGGGATGAGCATCTCGCGGAAGCCGAGGCTCGCGCCGCCGCAAAAAAAGCGGGGCTGTGAGCCGTCTACGCCCGCATGCATTATGCATCTTCCTGGTCGGCTGCTCGCCGACAGAAAAGCCGAGCGCCCGGCCAGCAGCGCTGAGCGCTTCCACCGTTCCCGTCGCTTCCGTCGTTGCAGCGAGCGCTTCAACGCCTGCGCGCGTTCCATTGTCGCCGGTAGCTGCCCCCGCCGTGGCACCTCCGCTCGCCTTTGAGGAGGCCTGGGACTTCGTCTACGGCGTACCGGCAGGCGCCGCATCGGCCGACCGGAAAGCGGTGGCACCCGAAGTACGTGCAGAATGCACCATTTCGGAAGTTCCTGCACTCTGCATCCTTCGGAAGCATCCGCAGGGCACGCGAACGCTCACCTTTGCCGAGGAGGTTTGGCGCAAGCACCACGTCGCCGTTGGCCAGCTGCCACCTGAATGGATGGACGGAGGTTACCGAGGAAAAATAGAGCTAAAGCCGCAATTTGCGGAAGCGAGCGATGCACGCCAGCTCCCTTGGATCCTCGCTGCGATGGATGCACAACGCACCTTTCGCGACGCGGTCACCGCAAAGCTTGGGGTCGCCCCGCGGCCATTTTCCGGTCTCCCGAGCCACCTCCGCTTCTTCGTGAGCGTCGGGCGGACGACGCCGGCCGCGATGGCAATCGTCCTCGCATCGACCGATCAGTTTTATTGGAATCTCCACGGATCCCTTCATCGCGACGCGAAGAGCGTCACCGAGACGGTGATCCACGAGGCGTTCCACCTCGAAGACGACCACCACGGCGGCTGGTCGCTCCGTGCGCTGACGGCGACCCACGCGAAGATCCTTGCACAATGCAGCGGAAAGAGCGCCACCGCCCGTGATGCATGCCTCGCCCCTTTCGCGCCCGGCCGCACGCGCGTGCGCGGGGGGACCTTTTACGCCTTCCACGGTGGGAACGACGCCCGCGAGTACGGCGCCGAACTTGCGGTGCGGTTCTTTGAGGAGGCACTCGCCGCGCCGCCGAGCCCGTGGAAGTGCGCCACCGCGGAAAATTCCTACGCGTGGGGGGCGTTCGTCACGGAGTTCTGGTCGGGCAAGGATCCCCTGCCCGCCTGCCTCACTTCTTCTTCGGGAGTGCCGGCGCCTTGAGGGCCGGTTTCCCGGGCTTGGTGGTCACCGGCTTGCTTGCCGCCGGCCCGTCCTTCCAAGCATAGGAAATTTCCTTCGTATCGCCGGCAGGGCCGTCCTTGCTGCAGGCGACCTTCGCGTCGGCAAGGTCGCGTCCGCCGTCGGCCGCGTAGAAGAACATTCGTTGCATCGGCAGCGCGGCGCCGAGGAGGTTCCCCGAAATGGTGCAACTTCCAAGCAGCGCGTCGGTGGCGGGACAGGACGTCCCCTTTTCATAGGTGCCACCCTTGCCGTCACAGTCCGACTTCCCGTCTTCGTCATCGAAGAGATTTTCCGTGCACATACCATCTTTCGGCATGTTGCAGTGGCTGAGCGGCTTGTCGGCATCGGCCGGTTTTGCTTCAGCGCTCGCCGCAGTCGCCTTCGCCGAATCCCCAGATGCTGCAGAGGTTGCGGGGGCTTCCGTCGTTTTCGCGCTCGCAGACGGAGCTGTACCATCCGCTGGTGCCTTCGAGCTGGCGACGGCAAGGGCGGCGAAGAGGGCGAGCGTGGCAACGTGGACGGGGCGCGTATTCATGAGAGTTCCGTTTTTGAGAGCGATGGAATCGCTGTTTGAAATTCGTGAGCAAATAGGGATAGACCGAGCACGTAGCCCAGGCTCGATACGACGAGATCGAGCGGATCAAAGGTGCCCGGCAGGACGGCAGCAAACGCCGGGAGTTGAAGCAACTCGACGGCCGCGACGAGGACGGCGCCAGCGACCTGAATCGCCGCGCCGGCGTCGACGAGGACCATTCCGAGAGCGAGCCCGAAGGCGAGGTCGGCCCCGCTGCCAAGGACTGGCGCTGGGAGCTGGACCGATGCATGCAAGGCACACCGAAGTGCGTGGAGGCCGTCGGCGAGCGTCGGAAGACCGCCGCGACGGAGCAGCGGGACGAGCCGCGTGTCGTCGGCCCGGAAAAGGTAGAGCGACGCGCCGGCCGCCAGCACAAGGCCGGCGAGAACGCTTCGGGGGCTGCGGCGTGCCATGGGGAGACCGCTACCAACGGGCCCCTTCAAAGGGGCCTCAAACGGGGTCATTCCGTCGCGCTTGAGGTCCTTTGACCGGCTGATTTGGACGCCGTTTCCGCTACTTGGCGCTCTCCATCCGATCGAACTTTCGTAGCGATGGGAAGAAGATCATCCAGAGCACAACGACGAGGCAGGTGCCGACGCCGCCGACGACCGCCGCAGGGATCACGCCGAAGAGTTCGGCGGTGACGCCCGACTCAAACTCGCCGAGTTCGTTGGAGGCGGAGATAAAGATCATGTTCACAGCGCTGACCCGGCCGCGCATGGCGTCGGGAGTTTCGAGCTGGACGAGCGTCGACCGGATGACGACGCTCACCATGTCGACGGCGCCAAGTGCCGCGAGAATCATGATGGAAATCATAATATTCCGCGACAGTGCGAAGGCGACCGTGAGCAGGCCAAAGGCGAACACGCTGGCAAACATCAGGACGCCGGCCCGCCGGCGGATCGGAAACACGCCGAGGACGAGCCCCATCACAAGCGCACCCGCCCCGGAGGCGCTTCGGAGGAGGCCGAGTTCGGTCGGCCCTGCGTGGAGAATGTCTTTGGCGAAGACCGGCAAGAGCGCGACGACGCCGCCGAGAAGGACCGCGAAGAGATCGAGACTGATGGAACCGAGGAGGGCGCGGTTCGCAAAGACGTAACGGAGGCCGGCGAAGAAGGTTGCAAGATCCACCTTTTTCTTCTCGCCGCTGCCCTCGGCGCGGCTCTCCGTCTTCATCGCTGCGACGAGGCTCGCCGCCAGCGAAATCAGCACGAAGACCAGCAAAAACACGCCTCGTGCGCCGCCGCCGCCGTGGAGCCAGGCGGGATGTTGCTTCGAGAAGAGGCCGAGGAGGAGCCCGCCAAGCGACGGACCGACGAGAATCGCGCCGTTCATCACGACCGAGGCCGTTGCCACGAGGCGCGGAAAGAGCGTCTTCGGAACGAGGTTGGCGACGAGCGCCTGGCTGGCGGGGCCGCTAAAGCTGCGGCCGATGCCGAGCAGGAAAAGAACCGTGTAGATCGCAGCTATGGGGACCTGAGAGAGACCCGTCAGGAGGAAAAGCGTAAGCGAAAGGGTAGCGATTCCGAGCAGAACGACGAGGAGGAGCCGGCGGCGCTCGAAACGATCGGCGAGCGCCCCGCCGACGAAGGCGAAGACGACTGCTGGCAGGAACTGAAAGAGTCCGACGAGGCCGAGCGAGAGCGCGGTGTGGGTCTTTTCGTAGACGAGCCACCCGATGGCGACGCTCTGCATCTGCGCGCCGAGCATGAAGAAGAGGCGCACAAACAGGTAGAAACGGACGTCGCGGATAGCGAAGATCGCCCAGCGATCGTGGTCGACCGGTCCGTTCGCAGCGGTCATCGGTCAATTCCGTTCGAGACCGGCCACGCGCGGCGTGCCATCTGCTTGCTCGTAGTAGTGGACACGCAGCGCTCCTTGGGACCAACCATCGGCGATTTCAAGAACCCGATAGCGAACTTGGGCATCGGGCGGCGCCGAAACGGCAGGAGAGAGCGTGCGCGGAACCGCGACGCAGAGTTGCGTCCCGGCGCGGCGAACGGCGAGCGGGCGCGTCGACGCGGCGTCGTGGAGAGTGGCTGCAGGATGCAACTGTTCGTCGCCCGCAATCCCCGAAGCGAGCGCGAGGTCGTCGGTGCAGAGGTCGCTCCCGGCGACGGTGGGGACGTCCAACGGGGCGAGTTTTGCGAGGTAGCGTTGGAGAATGCGGGTGCGTCGCTCCCAGAGGGCATCGAGGAGATACTTTGTTTGTTTCGGATCGGTAAAATCACCTTCTCCAACCGCTGCAGCGAGGTGATGCTTCTCGAAGCGGGCAAGAATGCGCGCAAACCAGGCGCCGTCAGCTTCCTGCATGCGGCCAAAGGCGGGGTTCGGGTAACCGCCATGCCAAGCTTCGGGGTCGAAGTCGGTCGCGCGAAAATAGCCAAAAATCGTATCGGGATACGGCTTCGTGGTCGTGTCCCAGGGACGCCGAACGAGCCCGAGCGTGAGGAAGTCGGTCCCGATGGCGGGGGCGTCGAAGTAATAAGCGTAGTTGAGTCGCCAGGTAATCGAGGGCCACGCCCACTGACTGCCAAAACAATCGCCCAAATCAATGTAGTAATGCCGCGCAGCCCCCTTCTTGGGGTCGGCGGCATCGGGGAGCCAGATCGCCATCGAGTTCTGCTCGCGGGAGTCGAAGTGATCGAGCCAAGCCGCCATGAGGCGCGCGCCGCGGAGGTCTCGGCGGTCTTCGTGGGGGACGACGTCCGACGGGTCGTCGTCTTTCGTCCCCTCGTAGGTGAACGGTCCGAGGGGGCGGCCGTCGAGCCACCGGGACGCAACGAAGCGTACACGGGCTCCTGTTGAAGTGGGCCCGCCGTCTCTCGCGACGCCGCTCCCAGCAATTTCGCTGGCGGTCGCGAACGGACGGGCTCCTGTTGAAGTGGGCCCGCCGTCTCTCGCG
>JAAFHJ010000255.1 GCA_013298325.1 Myxococcales bacterium
CTCATCCCCCTCGTTCTTGGGTCTGTGACGCTGCTCACTGCGCTCGCTCTTGGAGGTTGTGCGGCGGAAGATGGGGATTTTGAAACGGTGGTGGAAGGGGACGACAGTCTCGTTACCCAGGAATCCCTTGAGCTCGGTGCGGGGCTTCCTGAAGCCGACTTCAACCAAGGCGCACTACGTGCGGATCAGCAAACAGTCTCGCTACGGGCGTTCGATTCGCCGGTAAAAGGGCAGGGGTCACGCGGCTGGTGTACGGCATTTGCAACAATTGCTGCGATTGAAAATTTGGCGAAACAGAAGCTGAGTGTTTCGGCGGACCTTTCGGAGATTGATCATTATCAGTCGTACCGTCGCTACGAAATGCTCACGTCGGTAAAGACGGCCTCGAAGGTTTCGATCGCCCCCGAGTCGGCGTGGCCCTACTACGGGAATCCCGTTGCCAACTACACGTCCCAGCGTCTTGCGAAGGTCGTCGCGTATGCGGCGCCGGAGACGCGCGACGAGGTCCTCGGTGAGCTCGCCGCCGGCCACCCGCTCGTGATCGGCATCAGCACCTTCAACAACTTTGGCGCCTCTGCCGATGGGCGCGTCCCGCTCCCCGCCGGACGCCGTCGCGGGGGGCACGCCGTCGCCGTGACCGGCTTCGTCCGGGACGCGAGCTATGCGGGCGGCGGCTATCTGCTCTTCAAGAACTCCTGGGGGGAGAGCTTTGGCGACCACGGTTACGGGAAGCTCCCGCTCGACTATTGCAAGTCTTCAAGCTGCTACTTCCTCGCGATTCGTAGTATTTCCTACCAGGGCGTGACGACGGCAGACTCCGGTGGCCCGTCGCCAACGCCCGTCGACCCGACCCCCGATCCGGCGCCCGATCCGGCGCCCGATCCGGCCAGTGCCGGCCCGGTGAACGACACGACGGTGCACGCGGTTGCGATTCACGACCCGGCCAATGGCGCCCGTTTTCAACTCGCCCTGGCGGCGCCCCCGGCCCTCCTCGCGTCGATCGCCAGCGTTCGTTACGATGTCGACGCGTCCTTCGGAAGCGGGCGCTATGCAACATCGTCCGACCGAGGAACTGCGTTTAAGACGAGCACCGTCTACAAGACCTACGACCACGACTGGCGCACGAATGGTACCGAGGTGACATTGACCGACGGACGAAAGGTATCTCTCGCGGGGGCGGTAATTCACTGGTGACGTCGCTGTTTCGTCGCCGCTCGCGGAACCACATTCGCTGAACGTCATCCAAGCCGCGCCGCACGCCGCAACCTCGGAAGAGCTTGCGGCGTCATTGCTGGTTTCGTTGAAGCAGCCGCCGAAAAACACTTCCCCTTTCTTTGAGAACGGGGCAATTCGGCCGCTCGCCCTCGCCAACGTCGCATCGACCCTCCCTCCCAAGGAAATTTTAAAATGTCCCGCTCATTTGCCCTCCTCTCCGCCTCCGTCGCTCTCTTGGCAGCCGCCTGTGGGGGAGATCCGAAGCCCGCCGCCACGCCGGCCCCCGAGATGTCTGCCTCTGCGATGCCGACGGTGACGGCTGCCCCGAGCGCCTCGACGGCGCCGAGCGTGGAGCCGAAGGTCGAGAAGCCGGTCGAGCCGGAGCCGACCAAGGCGGCCGTGACGTTCACCGGCCCCTTCGCGACGCCGGAGAGCGTCCTCTATGACGCCGCCAACGACCGCTATCTCGTCTCAAATATCAATGGAATGCCCGGAGCCGTCGACAACAACGGTTTCATTTCCGAGCTAACGCCGGATGGAAAGATCAAGGCAGAAAAGTGGATTGAGGGCGGGAAGAACAAGGTCACCCTCGACGCGCCGAAGGGGATGGCGATCGTGAAGGGGGTTCTCTACGTGGCCGACATCTCGACGGTCCGGATGTTTGACGCAAAAACCGGCGCACCGAAGGGGGAGGTCAAGCTCGAAGGCGCGACCTTCGCGAACGACGTCGCCGCAAGCGCTGATGGGAAGATCTACGTTTCCGACTCGGGTATCAAGATCTCTGAAAAGGGAATTGATCCGACGAAGACGGACGCCGTTTGGGTGATCGAAAAGGGGAAGGCGAAGGCCTTCGCGAAGGGGGAAGAGCTTGGCCACCCGAACGGCCTCCTCGTCGAAGGAAAGAACGTCGTCGTCGTGACCTTCGGCTCCGGCGAACTCTACAAGCTGGATGAAAAAGGTACAAAGACCGGGGCGGTCAAGTTCCCAAAGGGGAGCCTCGACGGCATCGTTTCCGTCGGCGGGAAGTTCTTCGTGTCGAGCTGGGAGGGGGCTTCGGTCTTCGCAAGCGACGGCGTTGGCGCAACGGCGGTGATCGTGGGGACGAAGACCCCGGCCGACATCGGCTTCGATTCGAAGCGCAATCGCATCCTTGTCCCGAACTTCAATGGGAACGCCGTCCAGGCCTTCGATGTGAAGTGAGCGCCTGACCGCTCCCGAAGAAACAAGAAAGCCCCCGAGAATTCTCGGGGGCTTTCTTGATTCAGCGAAAGGCGAAGGTCACCAGGTCCGCTTCTTCGGGCGCTCTTCACCGCCGGTGACCGGCTTCTTGGCCGGGGTTTTCTTGGCCGGCTTCGACGGCGGTGCTTCCGTGCCGACAATGCGGCGGGGGGCCTTCGGTGCGTCCTTGTCAAAGGTGCGAGCCGGACGGGGGGCGTCCTTGTCAAAGGTGCGTGCCGGGCGCGGCGCATCGCGATCAAACGTGCGAGCCGGACGGGGTGCGTCCTTGTCAAAGGTGCGTACCGGTCGTGGTGCGTCGCGATCAAAGGTCCGTGCCGGACGCGGCGCGTCGTTGTCGAAGGGGCGCGGGCCGTCGAAGGTACGCGGCGGGCGCGGACCATCGAAGGTGCGCGGAGGACGCGGACCGTCAAACGTCCGGCCGTGGGGCGCGCCGTCGAAGCTGCGGGGCGTCCGCGGACGCGGTCCGTCGCTCCCGAACGCGGGGCGCGGGGCGCGCGGTGCATCGCCAAAGGAGGGGCGCGGCGGGCGCGGGGCGCGGGGCGCTTCTGCGACCGCTTCCGCAACGAATTCTGGCGTTCGGTAGCTTCGGACCTCCAGGGTCGCCGTCGACGGACGCTCGCGGGGGACGATCGGCGTCTCCGTGGCCGTCGTGTCGCCAAGGTCGATGCGGTCGACGTCGACGGCCGGGGCCGGACGTTCCCGGGCTTCCGACGGTCCGCGATCGCCGGAGCCGTCGTAGCCGCCGGCCGGCGGCTCATCGAGGTGGCGCTTGAAGCGAACCCGCGGGTCCCGCGGATCGGGTTGCCCCGACGCTTTTTCGAAGCCGTCCGAAACGTTATCGGCGATCTCGATCACCGCGTGGGTCCGGAAGACCTTGATCGTCCCGATCGACGTGCTGTGGACGCCACCGCGGCGGCAGGCGATGGCGAGGAGGCGACGGTTGTCGGCGCCGTGCTCGCGGCCGTAGGAGACCCGGAAGGGGACCCACGCCCCTTTGTGGGCGTCCGGGTTCGGCCCCTTCACCGGTCGAGCGACCTCGCCGCCGGTCTCGGCATCGCGGTACTTGCGGAGGGTCGGCGACGCAACTGCTCGAATTTCCCGCGGTTCCGACGGTCCTGACGCGCGGGTCTTCGCGATGAGCCGGGCAAGTGCCTCGTCGGCCCCTTCGGTCGCCAGGATACGCTTGGCGAGCTCGCGGGCGCGGTCGTCGACGATCGTCGGGAGGCCGCTCCCGCCAGCATCGTCGCTGTCGGTCAGCGCCTTGAAGAGCCGCTCGTCCATCGCGTCGCGGATCGATGTAGCGGTCGGGATCGGCTCGACGGCGGGGCGGACGCCGGCACGAGCCAACAAAAACAAGGCCTTCTGCAGGGCGAACGGCGGAACAATCAACAGTGAGCGACCGCTCCGGCCGGCGCGCCCCGTTCGTCCACTCCGGTGAGTGTACGTGTCGGGGTCGGTCGGCGGGTCGACCATGATGACCTGGCCGATGTCCTGGACGTCGATGCCTCGCGCGGCGACGTCGGTCGCGACGAGTGCGTGCATCTTCCCCTTTTTGAAGGCGGCGAGCGCACGGTTTCGCTGGGACTGTTCCATTTCACCCGAGAGCGAACCGACCTGGAAGCCGGCGTCTCCGAGGCGCGCGGTAATCTCGGCAACATCGGCGCGGGTTTTTGCGAAGATGAGCGTTTGAAAGTCGGTCGCCGCGAGGAGCAGATTCACGATCGCATCGATCCGCTCGGCGGGATCGACGAGGTGAATGACGTGCTCGATCGACTTATTTACGCTTCCGAGGGGCGTACCTTCCACGTGGACCGGGTCGTTTTGGACGCGATCGGCGAGGTATTTTACATCGCGGGGGAAGGTCGCGGAGCAGAGGTGCGTCAAACGATTCTTCGGCGTAAGGCTGACGATCTTCAAAAGATCATCGCGGAAGCCGAGATCGAGCATCCGGTCGGCTTCGTCGAAGACGACAACGGCGACGCCCGAAGGATCAATCGTCCCTTGATCGAGGTGGTCGAGCAGGCGGCCGGGGGTCCCGACGACGATGCCGGGGCCGGCGGCGAGGGCGCGGTGCTCCAAGCGGTAAACGGCGCCGCCGGTGACGGAGACGACGCGCACTTGCGCTTTGGAGTAGAGCCAGGCGAGTTCTTCCTCGACCTGCTTGGCGAGTTCGCGGGTGGGGACGACGACGAGCGCCCGGGGGCGGGCCGCCTTTACGCCGTTTTCGCGAGTGATGGTGAGCGGTTCGCCGGCGGCGAGGAGATGGGCGCGCATGGCGAGCCCGATGGCGACCGTCTTGCCCGAACCGGTCTGTGAAGTAATACGAAGGTCGCGTCCGTCGTGGGTGGACGTCAGCACTGCCCCTTGGACGGGGGTGAGCGTGGCGTAGCCCTTGGCGTCGAGCGCCTCGGTGAGGGCGGGCCCGACGAGGGGCGCAAAATCAGACCGGATCATGGTCGGCCTGCTAACAGACCCGCGCCACGCGTGGAGACAAAAGACGCGGTGCGTTCTGCGGCGCCGGGCTGGGGAAGCCCCGTTCATGGTCGGAGACGACCTAAAAGGTGCAGACTGCATGGTGGTTTTCGTTGACGCGACGCGTCCGCTTCGTCACCCTCGTCCCGTGATTTCCGTTTCCTCTCCGGTGCCCCCGTCGTTCGCTGCTGCGACGGCGTGCGCGTGGCGCTGGCGGGGGCCGACGGCATCCTTTGTGCGCTGAGACACCTGTCTCGCGCCCCGCAAAGGGTCCGTCGGCGTTGCAAGAGAAATAGCTGAAGTTACTCCCTTTTTTTGGAGGGTCGTGCCCAGCGAGGCGCGACGTACTGGCCATGATCATCGTCCTCAAGCCCCACACGCCGTCGGCGACCGTCGATCGCATGCTCGCCGCGATCGCCGCCGCTGGATGCACCCCCCTCCATCTTCCCGGCTCCGAGCGCGTTGTGCTTGGAGCGATCGGCGACGAGCGGTCCCTCGCTGCACTCCACTTGGAGGTCGACCCCGCCGTCGAGGCGGTCAAGCCGATTCTTGCGCCCTACACGCGGGTCGGCCGCGAAGTTCACCCCCACGACACCGTTTTTTCTGTCGGCACCCACACGATCGGTGGCGGACGGTTCACGCTCGTCATCGACGGCAGCCTGGGAGCCCCGTGGGTTCCTCGGCGAGACGCGGGATCCGAGCCAGACCGAGCGCTCGTTTCGGTCGGGTACCCACCCGAAGCGGCGACGGTGTCTGCCGCCGCGCTCATCGTCCCCGGCGATCGGATGCGCGATGCCCGCCTCCTCGATGCTGTTGCCGCCCGTGGAATCCCTGTATTTCTCCGCCGCGGCGATGCGGCGACCCTCGACGAAATGCTCGTCGCCGCCGAGCAGATCGTTGCCGGAGGAAATGGGAAGGTTGCCCTCGTAGACGGTGGTATTCGTGGGTTTGAACCGACAGCCTCTCGGAGCATAGATTTTGCCGCGATCGCTTATTTGAAAGAGCGATCTCACCTTCCCGTGTTCGTCGATCCGTCCGAGGCGGGGGGACGTTCCCGAATTGCGCCGCTCGTGAAGGCGGCGCTCGTCGTCGGTGCCGACGGGGCGTTTATCAATGGGCTCTTGCGAGGCCCGCTTGCGACGCTTGCCCAGGAGTTGGGCGCGCTCGCCGCCGTCGCGGGTAAGGAGTTCCCATGAAGCTGTTTGCAACGCCTCGCACCCGGAGTTTGCCGTTCTCGCTCCCGCCGGTCGCCCTCCATGCAGCGCTCACGAAGGGAGGAACTGTAGCAAATACAGTGTTTTTGGAGAGTGGTGTCGCTGAAGGCGGCGAACAGAAGCGGGGATCGCAGAAGAGCCTGTTGCTCGTCGGCGCCGCCGTTCGCGTCACCTGCCGACTGCCTCGCGCGCGCGTCGAGGTCTGTGCGCCGGCTGGCGTAGCGATCCTCGCTGCCCTCGCCGAGGAACTCGCCGCATTTGTCGTCGAAAACGGTCCGACGGGTCTCGTGCTCGAGTTTCCGCGCTGCACCGACCCCGACGCGGACGCCCGTCTCCATGCCCCGTCGCCGCTCGACGTGTTGCGCGCCCTGACGCGCGCAACAGTGACAGAAGATGCGGGCCCTTTCTCGGTGTTTCTTGGGGGTCTTCAGTCCTTCGATTTTGTCGGGGCGTTCGAAGATCTTCCGGATTACCGCGAGGACGTTACCGCCGTTCCTGACTACGTCTACTACCTCGCGGAGTCGCTGGTCGTTGTCGATCCTCGGGCCGGTCAAACGCAGATCTTGTGCACGGCCTTCCACGACGGGGAGGGCGCCAATGACCCGGTTGTGAACGATGCGGCTCAGCGCCTCGCCGAACTCGTCCGTCAATGCGAGGAGCTCCACGCGTTGCACCTCGCCGATGCCTCCGCGCCGTTGGCGGCAAATCGGCCTCTTCCAACGCGCGTTGCCGCGGCCCTCGACCTCGACGATGGGGCCTACGAGGCGATCGTCGCGGCGATGAAGACCCATATTGTGGCGGGCGACGTCTTCCAGATCGTTCCGTCGCGCTCATTCCGTGTACCCTGCACAGACCCGTTCGCCGCCTACCGTGTCCTGCGGGAGCGCAATCCGAGTCCCTATCAGTTCTTTCTATGTGAC
>JAAFHJ010000256.1 GCA_013298325.1 Myxococcales bacterium
ATGTGCACACGGCCGCGCGCCCGGCCAACGACAGCATCGAGGGCGGCAAGAAGCTCTACTTGCTCAAGATCTTCCGCATCTTTTTCGACCTTCGTCGAAAGCTCGCGGACTTGAACCTCGCTCCAACAGCGATTGAGATCCTTCACCTGGTAGCGGATGCCGAGATTGAGGCTAGCGACGTTCCCCGCGAAGACGATGAACTCGCCACGCGTGCGAATATCGCCGCGTTCGAGGCGCGCGAAGACGCGGCGCGCCGCATGGATGCCGGCGGGCTCATTCCCGTGGATGCCGGCGACGATGGCGAGGGTCGGGCCCGGGTCCGTGCCGACGAGGCGCCCAACTTCGCGCCGATCGATCGTGAACTTCTCGGTGGTGCTCATACTGAGGGGCACGCGTACACCACTCCGCGAAAAATTCTAGTTTCCAGAAAGCGGGCTGACCGCATCGGTTGCGCGGGTCCTCAGCCGCGCTGTGTGGCGATTGCGATCGGCGGCGCAAAGCACTCTTGACGGCATGCGTCGATCCACGCGACCCTGCAGAAACGCGCGCGAAATCGCTCCGCTCCCGCTCGGTCTAGCCCGACGGGGGAGCGCGTATCCCACCCCGTCCCACGAACTTCTCGCTTGCCGTTCCGCCCTGTCCGGAATCGGCATGGCGTCGCACGGTCTCGCAACCGTCGGCGCCGGTCTACGAGGCGCATGTTCCTGAAATCTCGTTGGTATTCGTCGCGGATTCAGCGCGAGGCGACCCTCGCCCGCTGGGGCACCCGCGGGCAACCGGTGCTCGTTTTTCCGACGGCAGGCGGCGACGCTGAGGAGATCGAGCGTTTCCTCATGATCCGCGCCCTCGATCCGCTGATCTCCGCTGGGAAGATCCGCCTTTATTCGTGCGATAGCGTCGGCGGTCAGGCGTGGTTCGAGAAGAGCTCGCCGGAACACAAGATGTGGATGCAACACCAGTTTCACCAGTGGGTGAAGCATGAAGTCGTCCCGGCAATTCGCATGGATAGCGGCTTTGATGGGCCGCTGTGGACCGCTGGCGCGTCCATTGGTGCCTTCCATGCGGCTGCAAGCGTCTGTCGCTTCCCGGACCAGTTCTCGCGGGCGCTCTCGATGAGCGGTACCTACGATTTGCTCCGCTTTTGCGAGCTCAAGACGCCAACCGAGTACTTCCACGTGTCGTCACCCCTTCACTTCGTTCCCCACCTCGAAGGGCGTCACCTCGACGTTCTGAAGACGCGGAAGATCTTCCTCGTGAGCGGGGAAGGGAAGTGGGAGAACCTCGGCGAGAGCTGGCGACTTGCGAACGTTCTCGGCGAGAAGGGAATTCCCAACTACGTCGATTCCTGGGGGCCGACCTGGGACCACGACTGGGTCACTTGGCGTGCGATGCTTCCCAAGTACCTTCACGAGTGGACGGCCTGAAGCGAAGCGGTCGAAGCGGCGTGTGAATGAGCGAAAACGAGCGATTGAAGGTCCTTGCGGATCGAGCGGAGCAAGCATGGAAGACACGCGTGCGCACAAGAAGGTAGAAGGCGAACTCCAAGGCGAGGCGCGGCGGACGTTTGTGCGAGCCCTCCTCGGGGAACTCCGCGCACTTGAGCGGATGGTCGCCGAGGATACCTTCGAGCGCGGCGTGTCGCGCATCGGCGCCGAGCAGGAGATCTTCCTCGTCGACAGCGCCTATCACCCGGCGCCCGGCGCCTTGAAAATTCTCGAAAAGATTAAAGATTCCCACTATACGACCGAGCTGGGGCTCTTCAACCTCGAGATGAACGCCGACCCCCAACCGTTCGCCGGCAAGGGGCTCGCGAACATGGAGGCGCAAATCGCCGAGCTTGTCGCGAAGGTGCGGACGACCGCCGAGGAGCTCGGCTACCAGCCGGTGCTAGCCGGGATCCTACCGACGATCGGAAAGACCGATCTCGGCCTCAACTCAATGGTACCGAACCCGCGGTATCAAATGCTCAATCGCGCGATGAACCATGCGCGCGGTGAAGCTTTCGATTTCTCGATTCGCGGCCTCGATGAACTCGTCGTGAAACACGACTCGGTCATGGTCGAAGCTTGCAACGCGAGCTTCCAGGTTCACCTGCAAATCGCCGAGCCGGAGCGCTTCGCGCACTACTACAACGTTGCCCAGCTCCTGCTCGCGCCGGTCCTCGCCGCCGGGACGAATTCGCCGGTTCTTTTCGGTCGCCGCCTCTGGGCAGAGACGCGAATCGCCCTCTTCGAGCAGGCCTGCGACATCCGCACGCCGGGCCTCCATTTGCGCGATGCCAGCGGTCGCGTTTCCTTCGGCCGCTCCTGGTTGAAGGGGTCGGTCGCCGACGTCTTCAAGGAGAATCTGACCCACTTCCGCGCGCTCGTCGGGACCGAGATCGACGAAGACGCAATGGACATGCTCGACGAGGGGAAGGCGCCCGACCTCAAGGCGCTCCGCCTCCACAATGGTACGATCTACCGTTGGAACCGCGCCTGTTACGGTATTTCTGAGAGCGGCAAGCCCCATCTTCGCATCGAACTCCGAATCCTTCCGTCGGGGCCGTCGGTCGCCGATGAAGTCGCCAATGCGGCGTTCTGGCTCGGCTTGATGAGCGAACTCACGCACACGCTCGACGAAGTTCCGAGCCACATTCGCTTTGAGGACGCCAAAGCGAACTTGTACGCCGCCGCCCGCGACGGCCTCGGCGCGCGATTTACCTGGCTCGATGGCGAGGAAATTCTCGCGCAGACGCTCATCCTTGATCATTTGATCCCGCTCGCGCGAAAGGGCCTTGCCCGCGCTGAGGTCGATCCCGACGACGCCGAGCGCTATTTGGGAATTCTCGACAAGCGGGTCCGCGCCCTCCAGACTGGCTCCGCATGGACGCTCCGATCCCTTGCCGCCATGGGCGATCGTGGAACCGCCGGGTCGCGGGCGACCGCCCTCGTCGCGGCGACGATCGCGCGTCAGAAGGGGGATGCGCCGGTCGCCGAGTGGGCCCCGGCAACGCTTGACGAAAACGACAGCGCCCGGACCGGTTTTCAGAAGGTTTCTCAGTATATGCGGACGACCGTCTTCACGGTCCTCCCTGACGATCCCCTCGAGTACGTCGCAGACTTGATGAACTGGGAGCGCATCCGCCACGTCCCCGTCGAAGACGAACGCGGGCGCCTCGTCGGCCTCGTTACGAGCCGCTCGATCCTGCGCCATTTCACGGAGCGCATGAGCCAGCGCGACCTTTCGGCCGGAGGCGGCGCCGTCTCGGACGTCATGAAGACGAAGCTCCACACGGTCACGCCGGACACCCCGACCCGCGATGCGATTGCCTTGATGCAACAGCACCGTGTCGGCTGTCTGCCGGTCGTTCAAGACGGCCATATTGTTGCGATCGTCACCGAGGAAGACTTTGTCGGTCTCGTCGGCAAGGTCCTCGACGGCACCGCCGAATAGCGTGACGACGCGGATCGCCCTTCTTCGAGGGATCAACGTCGGGGGCCGTCACAAGGTGCCGATGAAGGAGCTAGCCGCGCTCTTCGTCCGCCTCGGGGCGACCCGCGTTCAAACCTATATTCAAAGCGGAAACGTCGTATTTTCGGGGCTCGAAGCCGAGACGGCGACGTCCTTGGCGACTCATTTGAAGGAGGCATTTGGCTTTGAGGTGCCCGTTGTTCTGCGGGACGCAGCGACGCTCCGTCTACGCGTCGGGGCATCGCCATTTGCCGCCCTCCCGGCGGCAGAACCGCTTCCCGACGGGAAATTGCCTGAGTCGCACCACCTCGCCTTCTGTGACGCCGCCCCGCAATCCCCGGGCGAACCGGACGCCTACCTCCCCGACCGTTTCGCGATCGCGGAAGGGGGGCCGCCCGATGTGTTTCTGTATGCGCCGAAGGGCCTTGGAAAGACCCGCCTCGACGCAACGTTTATGCGTCGTTTGAAGGTGCCCACAACAGTGCGGAATATGCGCACAGTGCAGGCATTGATCGAACTTGCAGCTTCATTTGAAGGGTAGGCAGCTGTCCGCTTGTCGCGGCCTGCAGCGCTCGGTTTCCTCCGCCGCATCTTCATGCTTCTTCACACGCGTCGCCGCGAACTCCCGCTAGGGTATTCGCATGAGAACGCCGAGAGCCAAAGCCGGCCGCCGTCCACAGACCGACCACGAGTCGAAGCTACCTACCGGTCCACTTGTCGGCCCCAGCGAGACCTACGCCCAGGAAACGGTGGTGCGGCTCCTCGCGGCAGCGTTCTCGCCCCTCTTCGCGAAACGCCCCGAATAGACAAAGAAAAACCTCCAACGGAAGTCCCGTTGGAGGCGATGACGGCCGGTCGCGGGCTGCGCGTCAGGGGCAGCCCTGGGCGCGCCAGTCTTGGATGCGGCTCCAGAACAGCTCGGTGAACTTCTCGACCTCGTGAATCGGGAAGAGCGCGACGACCTTCTGGCGGACGGCGTCCTTCGCTTCCGGGCCCCCGAAGAAGTCGTAGGCGACGTCATCGAGGTGGCCGAGGTGGTCTTTGCAGAACTGCTCAAAGCGCTCCGTCTCAAACCGACGATCGGCGATCCGCGCGTACGCGTCGAGCTTCTCTTCGTAGCTGAGATCGAGCTTCGCGACCGCGTAGAAGGGCTCCCAGTCGAGGGTGCGGCGCATCGGCTTCCGCGTAGCCGCCGTGAAGATGGCCCATTTGAGGTAGGCCTTCACCAGCCACGGAAAGTGGAAATGAAGCGAGGTGACCTGGGAGTCGGGGCAGGGGTTCGCGAAGTCGATCGGGTGCCAGATGCCGTTCCGGCGGAGCGACTCGCAGGAGTTAAACTCCCAGCCGAAGAAGGCGTTGATTGTGAGAGTCACCTTCCGGAGGTGCTCCTCGTCCTCCTTCGAGAGGAAGTTCACCTTCGTCGTGTACCGATCGTGGAGCGGCGCGTCGGGATCGTAGAGCACGCAGCGGGTCTGCGGGCCGAAGCCGATGCAGCGCACGAAGCGGTCGTAGCCCTCGACGGAGGCCTGAAGATGCATGATCGACGTGCCCGACTCGTCGTAGGCCTTCCGCATCGCTTCTGCGTCTTTGACGCGAGTGACCGCACGCCAGCCGCCGCCGTCGTAGGGCTTCATGAAGAGCGGGTAGCCGAGCTTGTCGCCGATTTTCGGAAGATCGAAGAGCTTCGCGTACTTGTGGAGAGTCGGTCGCAGGTCCGGCGTCGGCTCGTAGGTCTTCGGCGGCACCATCCACGTCTCGGGGATCGGCATCCCGAGCTGCATCATGGCGGCGTAACTCGTGTGCTTCTCGTTCGACTGGACGCTCCACGGATTGTTGAAGACGTAGAGATCATCCATGATGATCCCCTTCTTGATCCACTCGCGGCTGGTGTGGAACCAGTGGGTGAGCCGGTCGATGACGACGTCGTATTTGACCTTCTGCTTCAGGTCGTAGGGCTCGATCGTCACGCGCTCGACGTGAAATCGAAGGGAATCCCCTTCATGGGGAATTCGAAGGTCGAGCCGGTCCATCAGCTGCTCGAAGCAGAGAGGCCAGCAAATGTCCGCGCCCAACGAGAGCCCGATATTGCGAGTGATTTCGGCCACGATTCCTCTTTGATTCCCGACTCGTACGAGCGACCGGGTACAGCATTGATGTCGGCGAAAAGGTGTCGGAAGAGCGTTTATTCGTACACGAACATGAGCGGGCCGGGGAAGAGCCAAGAGAGGCCTTCACGCAAGCGATCCCGCCAGTTTTCCCAGTTGTGACCGTCGCGCGACTCGACGAAGCGAACCTGCATCCCGGTCGCGTCGAGGATCGGAACGAGCGAACGGTTCTCGTAAATGAGCGATTCGTAGACGCCACAGCTTACGAACATTCGCTCGGAAACGGCGATCGGCTCCGCTCGGTAACTATTCACGAATTCGACCACGCGATCAAATAGCGGACCGCGCCGATTCCGCTTGCCGATATCGGTAAATGCGAAGGAGCCTGACTGGACGAGTAGGCGCCCCCAGAAGCCCGGATAGCGGTGCGCCGTCGAGAACGAGGCGACGCCGCCGAAGGAGGCCCCCATCAAACAGCGCCCTTGCGGGCGATCGATGAGCGGGAAGCGCGCCGTCAACTCGGGGACGAGTTCTTCCGTGACGAACCGGGCGTGCGCCTCGTCGTTTGCGTACTCGCGAAGGCGATCCGGCGAGTCGGTGAACGCCACGATCAAATCAGGGATCTCAAGGCGATGAATCAGGTTATCGAGGACCGTCTTCATCCCTGCATACTTCAGGTAATCGCTCCCGTCGTGGACGACGAGGAGCGGGTACTGGCGGGTGCGCCGGAAGCGGGCCGGGAGGTAGATCTGGCCGTGGCGACGGCCGCCCAGCGCCTTGCTGTCGAAGACGAGCGGCTCCAGCGTGCCCGGCCGCGCGAAGGGGTCGTGCCGCGTCCAGGACGGCTCTTCGTAGCCATCGCTCTGAAGGACCGAGTTCGCACCGAAGGGATCGCGCGCGCGGTTTCGGTTGAGCGGGTCTTCGATCCAGGCGCTCTGGCCGCCGCGATGGATTTCAAACTTGTATTCTACACGCGAGAGCGGCGGAATTTCGAGCGTGAGGTAGAACAGGTCGGAATGAGGGACCCGAACAAGCTCGTTTGAAACTTCGAGGCCGAAGATCCAGTGGCGGAGATGAACCGCATCGGCGTGGCCAAACCAGACGAAGGTGACGGAAGTCCCCTCGACGATCGGGAAGGTGTTGTTCTTGAGGAACGCCTTCGTGCGGGAGAGATCGGCGCCGCCCGCGATCAGGGCGTCGATGGCGAGACGAGGCTTCACAGCTCCTCCTTCGACGTGCCGACCAACCCATGGCCGCCGTCTTCGAGCAATTCAAGGACCCCATCCGGCGAAGAAAGTGTGCCGCTGCTGGCGCGGGGGAGGACTTCCCCTTCGGTACCGACGCTCGGCGGCCGAAGGGTGCCGCGCTTCGGGGCCCAGGTAATTCGTGAGCGCGCCGGGAGCGCCAAGCATCGCGCCGGCGCAAAACGGCGGGCCATGATCCGAATTCGGTCGGTGCGGTCGAGGTGGATCCGTTCCTCCTGC
>JAAFHJ010000257.1 GCA_013298325.1 Myxococcales bacterium
CCAGACCACCGCCCGGGGCGCGCGGAGCGTCCGTTCGAGGTCGATGTGGAGGGTAGCCATCGGGACTCTTCGTTCCTCGAAACAAGTGCTTTTAAAAGCCGCGAACTGAAAGTACTTTCTCGCGACTCATGGCAGACATCAAGAAGAAGGCCGGCCACACCATGCGGATCTTCGGAAGCGACATGCCGGTCGTTGGCGAAGACGAGAAGACGATGGTCGACGCGCGCCCGCGCCTCACCGACCTCGTTTCGCAAGAGGTCGCCGCGGCGAAGCCGTCGGACGGCGTCGGTCTTGAAGTCATCCTGGTGCAGGATCGGGTCGCCACGCGCGCGGCGGAGCGGACGACTTGGCGGGCATTTGAAGTCTGGACGCGAAATCGCATTTATGGCCTCGATGCTGCGCTCGTTTGTTTCGAAGTGATTGAGCGGAACACCGGCATCAAAGAGGTCAAGAATCACCTCCTCGGCTTCCGTCTCGGCGGTGGGCGCCTCCGCGAAGGGGGGGCGGCACGTTTCTCCTTCCCCTTCCCGGTCGTCGGGATGGACGCGATGTTCACCGATGGGAAGAAACATGCGTACACCTCCCGCGTCGAGCGCCTCGTCGCGCGCGTCCGCGAACTCCGCACGCGCCTCGAAGACGAGATGCCGGCCTGGGAAGACATCACAATGAGTTCCCGCCACGGCCTTCCGAACAAGTGACGGTGCTCCGCGTGAATCGCCAACTTTCTTCAGGACTTCTGGCCATCGCACTCGCCGCGGTCGGCTGCAGTCGTGTTTCAGAGAGCTTCGAAGGCCACCCCTCCGAGGCGGTGCCTGAGCCGGCGCCGACGCGGGCCGCCTTGCAGGCCCCAGCGCCCAAAAACAAGGTGGTTTGGAAGACGCTCGCGGCGTCGAACGGGGACGTCACGAAGGCGATCGCCGAGGAGACGGCCGCTGCGAAGGCCCAGGGGCGCGCCGTCCTCGTTTACGTCGGCGCGACCTGGTGCGAGCCGTGCCAGCACTTTCACCACGCCATCGAGGCGGGGAAGTTCGATTCGGTCTTTGGCGACGTCACCTTCCTCGCCTTCGACATCGACGAATCCCGAAGTGCACTTTTCGCGGCCGACTATCGCTCGACCTACATCCCGCTCTTTGCCGTCCCCGGTGCAAATGGCCGCGCGACCAATCGTCGTTCGGAAGGCGGAATCAAAGGCGAAGGGGCTGCGGACGATCTCGCGCAGAAGTTGAAAACTCTCCTCGGAAAGACCTGAGCGACCGCTAGCGAAGGGAGAAAAACCTTCGGATTCGTTCCAGAATCTGCGCCTGCGTCTCTTTGACGGGGCGCACCGACTCGGGCGCTTCGCTCGCGAGGCGGTCGTAGGCGATCTGCCGCTCGGCGAGGATCTCCGAAAGACTCTCTGCGACCGATGGGGTCTTGTCGAGGATTTCTTGAAAGGCGTCTTGGCCAATGACGACGACCTCGCAGTCGGTCACCGCCCGGACGGTCGCCATGCGCGGCTCGCCGGTGATGGCTCCACGCTCGCCGAAGACGGCCCCCTCTTTGAGCCGCGCGAGCTCGATTTGAGAGGTGCCGCTCGTCGCCGTGAGGACGACCTCACCGCGGTTCACGACGTACAGTTCCCGGGCGAACTCCCCCTGCCGCATGATGACTTCGCCGGTGCCGTACATGCGCAGCTTGGCCGCCTGGGCGAGGCGCCGTTGGTCGTCGGCGGAGATGGCCGCGAAAAAGTCGATTCGTGCGAGCGCGCGCGCGCGACGCTGCACGCGTGCGTCCTCCTCTTTTGCGCGAGAGGCTTCGGTGACCTCTTGAAGGAACACGGAGCGGCGTGTCGCCGGCAAATCGATGCCAAAACGCCGAAATGCATACCAAATTCGGTCACGCACCTCGCCGTCCACGCGATCTCGGACGTCAAAGCGGTCGCTGAAGAAACGTACCCAATACTCGACGCCGTTGTCGGGGACGAACTGGTTGGTGACGACCGACGGCGCCGGCTCCTTGGCGACGCCGAAGCTCCCCTCGATCGCGCCAAGAATCGCCGCATGAACTTCGTGGGGGGCGACATCAGCCGGCGCATAGACGTAGACCGAGCGTCGCGACGTCGACGAGGGCTTCGTGAAATTCCGAATCGGCGCCTTCGCGAGCGCGCCATTTGGCACAATGACTTCGACAAGATCGAGGGTGAGAACCTTCGTCGCGCGCCAATTGACCTCGAGGACCTTGCCAATATTCTTGGAATCCGCGTCGAACTGGATCCAGTCGCCGACGTCGAAGGGGCGCTGCAGCTGAATCGCTAGCCCTGCAAAGAGATTCCCGAGAGTGTCCTGGAGGGAAAGACCAATGACTGCGGTAAAGAGGGCCGAGGTCGTGAGGAGGCTCCCGGGCGCAATACCGACAGCCGGGAGCGCGAAGAGCAGCACGCTGATGTAGACGACGACCTGTGTAAGATCCCGAATAATCTTCGGAATGGGGCGTACGAGCCGCCGACCAAAGATCACGTCAACCACGAGGAGTACGCCGCCCCGCCCGATCGACGCGAGGATAAATAGAAGCGCAAGAAAATGGGCCACTCGCGTCGAATCAACATCGAGAATCGACGTTTTTGACACGAGATAGACGACCCCATGGAGGGCGAGGAGGATGACCGGCTGCCGAATGGAACTGCGGGCACGCGCAGGAAGCAGCAAACCGAGAACAACGATCAGGCCGACCGCGATCGCCAGACCGAGTGCCTCGGTGTTTCCGAAGTCCCCTTTGAACGAATTTCGAAACTCGTGCGCCATGGCGTCCTCTCCCGACTTCGTGCGAAACAGGGCCGCACGCGCGGGAACCTATCACGCCCGAATCGGCATCGTGTGCCGAATTTGCGCCTTTCCTCAGACCGGAAAGGCGCCCCTTGAAACGCGGGAAGAATTCGCGTTGATTCCCACTCCGTGCCCAACGCCTACATCTCCGGAACCGGTTCCTTCGTCCCCCCCAACGTTGTCACCAACGACGAACTCCGCGAAAAATATGGGATCGACACGACGAACGAGTGGATCGTTAAGCGTACGGGCATCGAGGCTCGGCGCTTCTCGGAGCCCGGAGTCGCCACGAGTGATCTCGGCCTAGAAGCGGCAAAGAAGGCGATCGCGAACGCAAAGATCGAGCCGCATGATCTCGATTTGATCATCTTCGCGACGCTATCGCCCGATCATGCGTTTCCGGGATCCGGCGTTTATCTTCAGCAGAAACTGGGATTGTGCGACGGACCCAAGGCCAAGTTCGTCCCTGCCCTCGACGTGCGGAACCAGTGCTCCGGCTTCCTGTATTCGTTGGCGACGGCGACGTCCTTCGTGAAGTCCGGCGCGGCGAAGCACGTGCTCGTCGTCGGCGCGGAGACGCACTCAGCGGCCCTCGATTTGACGACACGAGGACGCGGGATCGCGGCGCTCTTCGGCGATGGGGCCGGCGCGGTTGTCGTCTCGGCAACCGAAGAAGATCGAGGCATTCGCAGCTTCAAGCTCGGTGCCGATGGCCGCCATGCCGACGCGCTCGCCCAGAAAGTCTGGGACATTAAGAAACGCCCGTTCATCGACGTCGACGAGAACGGAAATGGCCTCGTCCCCGCGAGCGACCTCTGGGCGAACATGGACGGCAAGCTTGTCTTCAAGAACGCCGTCGAACGGATGACGACCGTCCTGATGGAGACGCTCCTCGCCCAAGGCTGGACGGGGAACGACATCGACCTGTTCTTGTTCCACCAGGCAAACCTGCGGATCAATCAGTACATCGCCGACATGCTCGCGATCCCGCCGGAGAAGACGATTCACAATATCCAGCGCTACGGAAACACGACCGCCGCCACGATCCCGCTCCTCCTCGACGAGGCCAACCAGACGGGCCGCCTCACGCCGGGGACGAAGCTCGCCCTCGTCGCCTTCGGTTCCGGCTTCACCTGGGGCTCCTGCCTCCTGGAATGGTGAACGCGCGGAGGTCGACGGCGCGGAGATCGATGCGAACGCTTCCCAATAATTACGCGAGGTAGCGCTGGAGGCGCCGCCGAGCGTCGCTGTCGAGCGCGTCGAAGGCGAGGCCGATCGCGCGCCCTTGGCGATCGATGGGGCGGCGGCCGTGGATCATGCGTGCCACGGTCGCCTCGCCGGCCACGATCCCTTCGCCGGGGAGGAGGATCGACACGAAGACCTCCTCCCCCGTCAGCAGTTTCGCGTTGGATTTCACGCGCATGCCGTGTTCCGAGAGATCGAGCGTCCCCGAAGTGGCGACCGCCTGGAAGTCCCGCTGGCGGACGACTTCGCAGGGGATCGAGACGGCGCGGCGTTCGCGGAGGCGGCGGTGCTTCATGGAAACGAAGCCTACGAAGTCGCGATCGGAATGCGCAAAAAAGCGGTCGACCGCGGCTAGCCGGCTCCGGTAGCCTCGCCGCCATGGCCATCGAAATTGAAGGAGTTCTCCCCGCAGGACTGACGACCGAATACCTCGTGAACCACGGCGCTCCTCAGAGCGAGGGGTCGCCCTCGATCATGTTGACGCGGCACGAGACCGACGGCGTCCTCGAGCTGGCGCATTTGACGACCGCCGTCGACGACCAGTTCACCGCGGAAGAGACGCGTGCATTTGCGACGTTGATCACGCGGCTGCTCGGCGAGAAAGCTTCCGTGGAAGCGGTCGTTCGCGAGCTCGAGAAACGGCGTACGGAAGAGGGCCTCGAAGGGCGACTCGCGGGGGCTGTCAAGAAGCTCGCGCGTCGAGAAGCAGCCGAACTCGCTTACAAAATCTCCTTCGCGCTCTCGATGGTCGACCTCGCCACCGACGACGACGAAGCCGATTTTGACGCCGGCGTCGTTGCCGCTCTCGGCATCGGCGAAGAGCGGGCCCAAGAGCTCGCGAACGAGGTATTTGAGGCGCTCTCCCCGGACGAATGACCGCGCGCGCGGGGCGGTCTCAATCGTGGTGGTCGACGTCGCCTGCCACGGTCACCCAGCGGTGCTTTCGCGCTTCGTAGATCGAGTAGGTGGGGGAAGGGAATGCCGGGTCGGCAAAGACGCCGACCGGTACGGCGACGAAGCCGGGCATGCGGTCGACCTCGAAGCAGACGGTCGTCCCGCAGACCGGGCAAAAGCGGAAGGCGATCGCCCCGCCTGAGTCGCCAACGCGCTGAAATGTTGTTGCATTTCCGTGCACGGTGACCGCCTCGGCGGGCCAACGCGCCTGTTGGGCGAAGGGGGCGCCGCTCCGCCGCTGGCATTCCAGGCAATGGCAGACCGACACCCGAACGGGCTCGCCGGCGCAGGTAACGGTAAGTTGGCCACAGGCACACGCGCCCTGTCGTTCGGTCATGGGGGCTGTTTCGCAGGCCGAACGCCATCCGTCCAGCGGTGCCACGCGCGGGGTGACCGCGCGCCTCCGAGGATGACCCATTCGTCGCACTTAAAAATGCTGCGATTCCATCGACCGATCATCGGTACGGGCGCGTATTCTTTTTGCGAGGCCGATCGCCGATCTTTTGGAAAAAACTAACCATTGGGCGGGAGCCCCAGGTACACTTTGGAACGAATATGGACGCGCGGAAGACTCGCCTCACTCGCCGCGTCGGAACCTTGGTTGCCGACAAGTGGACGATCACCGGAATTGCCGGGATCGGCGGAATGGCCGCGGTCTATCGAGCGACCCACCGGAACGGCCACGAGGTCGCGATCAAGGTGCTGCACCCGGAGCTGTTGCAGCACGAAAACCTTGTCGAGCGCTTCCGCCGCGAGGGTTACGTCGCGAATAAGTTGAAGCACCCGGCGGTGTTGCCAATTATCGATGATGGGACGCTCAGCGACGGCTCCCCGTTCTTAGTGATGGAATTTCTTGAAGGGGTCGCCCTCGACCGCCACGTACTTTCAGGGAGCAAGAAGGACGCAAAACGGCTGCCGGCACTCTCCCAGGCGGAGGGCGCCTACGTGTTTCGAACACTGGCCGAAGTGCTGGTTGCTGCCGAGGCGAGCGGCTTGATCCATCGCGATATCAAGCCGGCGAATGTGTTCCGCTGTCGCGACGGTTCAGTGCGCCTTCTCGACTTCGGGATTGCGATGCTCGAGCAGGAGCCGATTGAGCGCGGAACGGCGACCGGCGTCGCGGTCGGGACGCCGTCCTACATGGCCCCCGAGCAGGCGCGGGCCCGCAAAGAACTGGTCGGGCCCCACAGCGACCGCTTCTCCGTCGCCGCGTCGGTGCTGACGTTGATGGTCGGCAAGAAAATCCGCCACGCCGATACCCACGCGGAGGAGTTTGCCCTGGCGATGTTGCAGCCGTTTCCGCCGGCCGCTTCGCTCGGCCTTGACTTGAAGCCGGCGTTTGCGGCGGTCATCGACCGCGCGCTCCGCTTCGAAATCGCGGAACGGCATCTGAGCGCCGCCGAAATGCTTGAGGATTTTGAGCGCGCCTTCGCCGGGACGACGATCGGACCGATGCGTACGCGGGCGCTCTCGCAGGTCGACTCGGATTCCCCGTCCGACCTGTTCCCGCTCTCTGAGTCAAGGCTCGTTTCGGCCGCGGAAGTCGGAGCTTCAGACGCCGGAAGCGCGTCGTCAGCGATCCGCGGCTCCGTCGGGATGCTCCAGGCGGCCGACGTCGCTGCGCTCGCCTCACCGCTTTCTGAAGCGCCGACCGTCCGTCCGCCCCACGTCGGCGATACCGGCTCAAGTAGCCAAGAGATTTTGGACGCCGACCGTCGTTCCGATGTCCCTGTGGTTGACCGGACGGGCGCTCAGGCGACCGAAGACGACTTTGTGGTGCCGCGGCGCCGGCTGTCCGCCTGGCAGCTGCTCGTCGGCGTTGCGGTGCTCGTCGTGGCGGCCGGCTTGGGCGTTCGTCGGGTGAGTGGCGCCGTCGCCGGCCCCTCGCCGGCGGTGCCGGTTTCGATTGCGGCTTCCGTCGCGACGGCGGCACCCCCTTCCCCTTCCCCGTCGGCTGCCGTTTCTTCGGCGGTTACCGCCGGTTCTGCCACGATCGCGGCTCCGTCGGGGGTGCCGAGCGGCGCGCCC
>JAAFHJ010000258.1 GCA_013298325.1 Myxococcales bacterium
CTACGCTGGCGTCGGGGCCGACCGCCTCCTCGAACGGCTAAAGACGGGCACCCCTCGCCGATGGACGGCAGCCGCCGCCGCGCTTATCGCCGCCGCGGGTCTATTTCGAGCCTTCGAGGTCGACGTCAACCTCGCCGCCGACACCCGCTATGCCGTCGAGGGGTGGATGAGATCCCTCCCGCCAAACACGACCATCGAAACGTATGGTGGGCTCGTCTATCTACCCCATTTTCCATCGGATTGTTCCGTCACGCGCATCGGCGTCGACCCGCCGAAGAAGCGTTCGCCACTCACGGGGGCCCGCGAAGTCCAAGCCCGTTTTGCGAGCATTGAGGATCGACGCCCCGCATATGTCGTTGCAAATGCCACTTGGGCGGCGCCCTATCTCGTAGATCCGGGCACGTTTGACGCGGATGGCCGCGTTGCGCCGACGGTCTTCCTCAAGTCGGCAGGCGATTCGGAGGGCGTCGGCTTCTTTCGAGACCTTTTCGGTGGGAGGTTGCGGTATGCGCCGGTCCTTCACCCCGCGTTTGCCCCCTATCGGAGCTTGGGCGTCGCAACGGACAACACGTGGCCCTTCCGCCGTCTGGCGATCCATGGAACGACGAATCCCGATATCGTCGTTTTTCGTCGCATCGAATGAGCCCGCTCACATGAAGAATCCCCCACCCGGAGCCCGGGAAGGGGATTTTTTTCGTGGCCAGAAGCGCCTAAATTCACTCACCTTCTTGGTCGATATAGACGTCGTTCGTGAAGGAAGCTCCGATGACGCCGCTGTTGATTCCGTTTCCGTCCATGTCTCCACGGGCTTGAACGATGAACCAATCTTTTTTCGTCGTTGCCGGCCACACCGGCGCGGTGCCATTCACGCTTCCGACGTTCCCCTTGCCGCCGACCGCTTCGCCAGCGATGCCTGCCGACGTTCCGTAGCTGTACATGACTGGTCCGTCGACGTGTACCGCAAGGAGCGACCAAGGCTGACCTGCGCTGCCGATGCATGCGGGATTCCAGCCGGACTTGTGTGGAACGGGCGGGGTGTTTGGCGCGATGGGGCACTTCGGGTCGACGCCGATGTCTGCGTAGCGCCCAGTTTCGCTGTGAAAATCTTCCTGGGCGACGCGAATCGCCTGCACCATGTTCGTCGCTTCTGTGACCTTTGCGGAAGTAATGACGCGCCGGTAGCCGACGACCCCAAGGACCGCGAGCACTCCAACGATGACAACGACGGTCATGAGTTCAATGAGCGTAAAGGCGCGGCGATGGTGGAAGTTCCTCACAAGGGAAGCCTTCGCAACACAGCGTGTGCCAGGTCATCCGCCGCGCTTGCGTCGCCCAATCGTTCAGAAAACATGGGCAAATTCGGTTCGGTGCGCCGCGCGCGCCGCCGAAAATTGTCACGGAGCGCTGCGTTACTGACAATTTTCGTCACTACCGGAACTTTGAGCGCACGTGGCGGTCGAAGGCGCCGCTCGCGTGTGAACGGCGCGCTACACGGCCCGTCGGACGACGAGAATGTTGTACAATTGCGAGCGCGACTCCAGGCATGGCCACTGCTGGCGGCGGAGTATGCGCTTTTCCTTCCGCCACGCCGCCGCCCTCGCCCTCGCCAGCCTCTCCACGCTTACCGCCGCCTGCGATCCTGGCACCGAGGGGGAAGGCGGCGCGAACGTGAACGATCGAACAACGACCCAAGATGGGGAAAAACTCCTCACAGGGGCAATGACGGTCTCCGCCGATGGGCGCTGGGCCCTCATGCAGCGCAATCAAACATCTGTCCTCGTTGATATTTCAGAAAAGAAGCCCTACCAACTCGCGACGCAAGTTGACCGAATCCTCTTCTCGAAGGACGGAAAGACCGGATACCTCGTCCTTGCGAATCGCGGCGGCGTTCAGGCCCTCGACCTCGCGACCCGAGCGGTTAAGTGGTCGTCAACCCCCGCCTTTTTGCTCACCGATGGGGCCCAGCTTGCGAAGTTGACCGAGGATGAGAGCCATCTCGTACTCGGTGATCTCGGTCGCGTCTTTGTTCTGGACACAGCAAAAGGTCGTATTGAAGCGTCGGTTCCGACGAACACGACACCCACCTATGTCGCCAACGAACCTGGGCGCAACAAGATGCTCGTCGTCGGAAGCGTAAGGTGGGACGTCCCCGGTGCGGAGCACCTCCCGCGGACGACCATCACCGAGCTTACATTTTCGGGCACGGGCGGTGCGCCGGCGGCGTCCTCCGTGGACATCCCGAATTGTGAGGCTCCGATCGTCGTCGTCCCCACCGCAACTCGCGCCTTTCTTTCGCCGACGTTCTGCGAGGAAGGTAAATCGACGAATCCGAATGGACCGTGGACGAATCCGGACCCGGTAAGTGTGATTGATCTCGGCGACAAGATGTCCTTCGTGCGAAATCTGCCAGGCTTTGGCCCGGTTGCTTACCCCGGCGACGTATCCCGCATCGTGGCCTTCCTCGATATGAAGCGCATCGATGAGTCACTCTTTGAAGACCGCTCCCAGATCCCGAGCGGGAACGCCGGTCGCTATCACCTGATGACGATCGACCCGGTTTCACTCAAGTTTCAGCTTGCGCCGATCGGCAATCAACTCCCTCGCTTCGCGATGACCCGGGATGGGAAAGCGCTCCTTGTCGACACCAGCGTCGAGACGATCCGCGCCGAGGTCGACGCCAAAATTCATCTCGGGGCCGACGGGCTCCGGACCAGCGTCTCTGCCTTCGGTACGACCGGCGATAGCTTCCTTGGCCGCTTCGATCTTCAAACGCAGAAATTTCAGCCAATCTCTGGCCCAAAGGCGTCCCTCGACCGATTCGTTCAAACGGCCGATGGGGCGTCGGTGTTCACCCTGAGCCTTTCCGCCGACGGCCTCGGCGGGACGCTGAGCCGCATCGATACCGCGCAGAACGCGAACGTTGCGATCGGAACCTCGCTTCGCGACATCGGCATTCTTCCGGACGGGAAGACCCTCCTCTTGCGCGTTCGAAAGCCTGCGATTTCGAAGGTAGCGGGCGGCATTACGTCCTGGTATCGTGCTGAATCGTATGGTTTTTCTGTCGACGGCGTATCCATCGATTCCAGCATTGAATGGGTCGACACGCTGCCGTTCTCGACGGGCCCCGATTGTGCGCAGGAGACCCACGATTGCCAATAAGAACGCCAGAATCGCGGGTGGGTAGACGTTTTCGGGCGCAATCCGCCCGCAGAACCCACTAGGACGCTCGGCGTGACGGCAGAGGCGGAAGAACCCAAAGTCGAGGTACCGCAGCCGGCGCCAACGCCCGCCATCTACCGGCACGCCGCGAAGCTTTTGCCGGCCCAGGCGCTCAAGAGCGTCCTCGACGCCGCCCTCCCCTTTTTGCTCGCGACGTGGTTCGGAAAAGGGGGGGCGAGCGATGCGTTCTTTCTGACGCAAGGCCTCTTTCTCTTTGTTGTTTCCCTCCTCGCGGGTGCCTTTCAAGACTCGGCGGTCGTTCCGGTGCTCTCGGAGGTGCGTTCGCGAAAGACGCCCAAAGAGTACGACGCTGTGGCCGGGGCGCTCGTTGGGTGGGCCCTCGTCGCCGGATTCGCCGTCGGTGCCCTCTTTGCAGCCGTCGCGTTCGGCTGGTTTTCATGGGTTCGGCCGCTGCCGGCCCCGTTCACGGGCCCGCGCCCAGTCCTTATGCTGCTCGTGCCGTTTGCGCTCTGGGCGCCCCTATTGGCACTGCGCGCGTCGATCGGTGGGATTCTTCAGGCACGCGGCGCGCTCCTCGCGACGCCCCTTGCCTCCGCCCTCGGAACCGTTCTGTCCGCCGCTCTCCTATTTGGATTTCATCAACGATTTGGAGTCGTTGCAATCCCCAGTGCCCAGGCAGCCGGTGAAGGAGTCGCGGCGCTTCTCGCAGCACGCTACCTCCTTACGACGGAGGGCGTGCCCCTTCGCCTGTCGCTCGCGCGCCCCGAGGCGCTGCGAAAGTTGGGGAGGCTCGTCGCCTCAGAGGTCCTCGGAGCAGCGGTAACGCGGATAAATCCGGTTGTGGATCAAGCATTTGCGGCGACAATCGCTGCCGTCGGTGCCGTCTCGACGATGCGCTACACGAACGACCTCGCGACGGTGCCAACAAGCGTCGCCCAGCTTGCCCTCTTCCCGGTGTTGCTCGTCGTACTTTCCCGCCTGGCAGCCGAGGGGGACGAACGCACGTTTTCGAAGGTCGTTCACAAGGCGATCGTGCAGGTTTCCGCGTTCACAATCGTCGTCGGTGGCGTAGTTTGGTTGGTCCGTCGCCCGCTCTTGCGTGCCGTATTTTTTCACGGTTCAATGACAGAGCTTGCCGTCGAAGACCTAATTGAAGTCCTCCCGTGGGCCCTCGCAAATGCACCCCCCTTTGCGCTACTTCTCCTCCTTGTGCGCGCACATACCGCGCTCGGAAATAGTAGAATCATGTTCCCGCTCGGCGTCTTCAACGCGGCGGTGAATCTCCTTGGGGATAGCATCCTCGTCCGCTTCTTCGGCGTTCGAGGAATCTTGCTTTCCACAGCAACTACGCACACGGCCGTCGTCGTCGTCCTCTACCTCCTTTTGCAGCGAACGCTCCGCGAGAGACGGGTGCCCGCTCAGGGGCACCCATGACGGCTACCCGCGTTTCCCTCGTTGTCCTGGGCAGTTCCACGCGTGTACTTTCCACGCTATGCGGTGAGTGCCCCTTTCACGTGGCCGGGTGTTGCCACGCGCCTCCCGCCTATGATCTCGCCGACGTTGCGCGCGTCGTGCAAGCGGCGGGGGGCTTGGACTTTCTCCTTCATGCCATCGCTTCCGGCACAATCGTCGCCGAGGACGGCGTTCATCCTCGTACGTTGAAGCTCGCCACCCACAAACGTCGAATCGTCCAAGGGACGGTTCCAAAAGGGCGTGCACTTGCTTGCTCGCAGCTTTCCGACGCTGGTTGTACGCTCGACCCATCTTATCGCCCAGCGACGTGCAATTACTACGTCTGCGCTGAGGGACTTCGCGACGAACATGCGCCCGAAGACCCGGCGCGGCCCTATGCTGTTCTGCGCGAATGGTGGACGCGCATCAATGGGGCCTTTGATGCCGCATTTCCGTCCCTTCCGGAGAACTGGTCGACCGACCGTGGCCTGCTCCTCGCGCTGGCCGCATTTCTCGACGACTACGAACGGCGGGCGGGGCTCGCGAGAACCGACGCCCAAAACTCCGTGTAACCAGCAACCATTTGTCGCTGGGAGAAGTGCGCTTCGACCCGTGCGCGGGCCTGCTGGCCGCGAGACGCCCAGGTAGCGGGGGACCGTAAAAATGCTGCGACCGCATCGACAAGGGCAGTCGGGTGCGGGACGAGCACGCCACCACCGTCTTCGCCAATCACCTCGTCGACACCGCCGCCGGAAACGCCGAGTACGGGGCGACCAGAGGCCATCACTTCGGCAACGGCGAGGCCAAACGGCTCGCGATCCGAGCAGGAAATACCCGCGTGGGCGCGCGCCAGCACTTCGCGTGTATCATGCACATGCCCGAGGAGCTCAACTTCCGCCTCTGCGCCGACATCGATGACGAGAGCGCGAAGACGCTCCTCCTCGGGGCCGGTCCCCGCGATGAGCAAACGCGGCTTTTGTGACGCAAATTCCGGCATCTTCCCAACGGCGGCAACGGCCCGAATCGCGAGGTCGACGCGTTTCCACGCCTCCAGCCGGCACGTCATCGCGAATGTTGCCGGATGGTCGTCGTCGAAGGGCGCGCGCGGAACCTCGTGGAAGCGCTCCGTCGACACCCCATTGGGCACAGTCACCAGGCGCGTGCGACCATGGGGGACGTTCGCCTCCAAGTAGTCGTGAACGTAAGATGAAATGCAGGCGATGGCGTCGGTCGACTGGAGCGCCGCTCGTGAAAACGGCGCGCTCGTCGCCGCCTCCCAGTGGTTGACGTGATGCTCGGTCCGGACGTGACGAAGCCCCGCAATCGACGCCGCCCGCGCACCAAGGAGGTGCGATTGAAAGGTGTGTGTGTGTATCATGCACGCATCCGACGGGAGAAACGTGTTGCCAAGGAACGAGAGCCCGCCAAGGGCGCGGACGGGTCGAGCTTCGACAAGAGCTCCCGATTTCTTTAGAAATGCAACCAGTTCCAACGACGGTGTCTGGACGGCGATGACATGGCGAAACGCCGTCTGCGGGGCGGTTGCGAGGTCGACAACGAGGCGCTCAGCACCGCCAATGGCGGCGCCAACAAGCACGTGGACAATCGTCGCTGGGGCCGGCGTCGGCGAGGGGACGGTCGCAATCACGGGGGGCGGTCTACAGCGGTAGCGGCGCTCCCGGCTATCGGTTAAACGCGACCCCTATGGTCGCCCGCCCTTCGGATCTCCCTGGTGCCCCCCTTCGCGTGCTTTTCGTGAACGATACCGCGAGGAACGGAGGGCCAGGCCGCGCGCTCTACTCGATCCTCAAGTTCGTCGATCGCCAAGCGATCCGTCGCACGCTGATGCTGCCGCGCCCCGGCGTCATCAGTGAGATGTTTGACGCCGCCGGTCTTGTCGACGAAATCGTCTTTGAGCCGAACCTCATCGAGAATGCGTTCGAGCCTTGGGATCGCGCTGTTTCGCGCGAAGATCTGGAAGCTCCACGATGGCTTAAGGGCATCCGGCTCGCCGGAAACATCGGGCGAGCGACGTACGGCTTCGGAAAGCTTGTAAAGTACATCCGGCAGTCGCGCTTCGATCTCATTTATTGCAACGGCACCAACGCCTGTTTCGCAGGGGCTGCACTGGCGAAGGCGAGCGGCGTCCCTGCCCTCTGGCACGTGCACTATACATCGGTGCCGAAGGCGGTTGAGCTCCTCCATGACCGTCTCGCCGCGCTTCCAGCAGTCGGCGGAATCGTTTGCGTGTCGAAGCCGGCGGCGGCCTTGTTCCCCCAGCTCAGCGCGAAAACCGAGGTTATTCATAACCTTCTCGACACCGACGAGTACGCGCGTCACGCCGTTAAGCCGGTCCTTCGCGACGAA
>JAAFHJ010000259.1 GCA_013298325.1 Myxococcales bacterium
TCTTCCTCGAAGAACGGGGCGCAGACCCACGCATACTTCTTCGTCGACCGCCTCGCCGCGACCGACCTGGAGACCGCCGAGCCGCTCCGCCTGGAAGCCCGTGGACTTCCGCCCGGCGAACGGGCTGAGGTCCGCTTTCAAGGGCGCGTCGTCCATCCCGGCGATGCGGTGCCGACGCCGGTTTCGCTCGTTCTTCCAGGCTTTTCTGACGACGACACCACCCTCCGCGTCCCCGTCGAGGCGCCGCTCGTCGAAGCGCTCGGCGCCCGCCACGAGACGGCCGCCTTCGTCGGGAAAATCGTCGTCGCCTTTCCGGCGAAGATCGAAGGGGGGCCGCCCGCGTTTGCCACGCTCCCCGAGGCCTCGTTCCAGGTCCATCCGACGCGGAAATACGAAGAGCAAGATCAGGAACTTGCCACCCGCGGTGATCGTTTCTTGGAGCGCCTTGGGATCACGCTCGGCTTCGCCGACGCGGTGCCGGCCGTGACCGCCGTCGCCGAAGGTTCCCGGGCCGCTTCTGCAGGCCTCCGGAGCGGCGATCGTGTCCTCCGCGTCGGTCCGTTTGCCGCCCGCGAACGGAGCGATTTTGCGCCGACCGGCCGCCAAGCGGAGGTTCAGTTCGTCGTCGAGCGGGACGGCGCCCTGCGCACGGTCGTCTGCGCACTCCCGGCCGACCTCGTCCCCTGGAGCACAAAAATCCCCCCGGCGCTCCTCGTGCTCCCCGCATTGGCGCTCCTCGCCGCGCTCTTCTCCTTCCGGAGCGGCCCCCGCCTCCGCTTCTTCGAAGAGCGCCTCGCCGACGAAGTCCGTAGCCTCTTCCGCGGCACCCGTGTGCTCACCCGCACCCGCGCCGCGAGCGCCATCGCTGGGGTGCTCGCCGGCGTCTTCCTGCCCTTCGTCGCCTTTGCCGGTTTCTACGCCTACCGGGCGGCGATCCCCGGCGCGATCCCGGTCTTTGCGCTCATCGTCGCCGAGCTCGCCGGCGGCTTCGTCGCGCGGGCTGCGACGCGCGGTACTGCAAAAACAAAGGGAATTTCAGCGATCTACGAGGTGCTCTATCAGTTCCTCCTCGTCGTCGCGCTCCTCGCCGGGCCGGCGCTTTGTTTCTGGGCGAGCGGCTCTGTCGGCCTCGACGAGCTCGCCCTTGCCCGCGCCCCGTTCGGCCTCCGCCTCTTCACGAACCCGGGCTTTTTGCTCGTCGGGCTCGCGTCGCTCGGCGTCCGCGCCCTCGCGCTCCCGGCGGTCTCCGACGATGGCGTCGCGCGACCGGCGACGCGCCTGATCGTCGGCCTCGGTCGCGTCGCCTCGGCCGCGTTGTTCGTCTGGCTCTTCCTCGGCGGCGATTCGGTCCGCCCGCTTCCGATCGCGCTGACGGCGCCGATGCAGGCGGCGGCGGTCCTCCTCAAGCTCGGGGCGGTCGTGTTGCTCCTCAGCCGCCTCGCAGAAATCGGCGCGGGCGACGTCAAAAAATCGTTTTCTTACCTACGCTTCGCGCTTGTCGCCCTCGTCGCCGGTACCGCCATCGTCCGCGGACTCGTCCACCTCGGCGACCGCGGCGAGTTCGCCCTGTGGCTCGGCCGCGGGACGGCGGTCGTCACGCTCCTCTTCGCGCTCCGCGAAGTATTGCGCGTCGCCGCCGCCATCCGCCGGGGCCGTCTCGCCCTCGATACCGTCGGCTAACACAAAGAATTCACTCGTCTTTCAGGCAGCGTGAGAGGTCGCCGAGCATCGCCTCGCAGTTCGTGAGGCCGTTGCCCGAGAGGCTCTCAAAGCGGCAGGTGAGCTTCATGTCCGGCGTGAGCTTCCAGGCGCTCCGCGGCGCGCGGACGAGCGGGAGGATCTTCGCCGGATCGAGGGGCGTATCGGCACGCAGGTGGAGCGTCACGTAGCGGGAGTTCGCCTCGCACCCGAGGACCTTCAATCGTCGTAGTTCCGTCTTCAAACGGGATTGATGGAGGAAGCGCCTCGCCGCCTCCGGGGGCGGGCCGAAACGATCTTCGAGTTCAATGCCGATTTCGTCGACCATCGCCTCGTCGATCGCCGTCGCCAGGCGCTTGTACAGCGAGAGCCGGAGACCGACGTCGCCGATGTATTCCTCGGGCAAAATCGCGGTGACGTCGAAGGAGAGCTCGGGATCGACGTCGTGGACGACCGTCTCGCCGCGGAGCTCGTGGACCGCTTCGTCGAGCATTTGGCAGAAGAGATCGAAGCCGACGGTCGCCACATTCCCCGATTGTTCGCCGCCTAGAATGTTCCCGGCGCCGCGGAGTTCGAGGTCGAGGGAGGCGATCTTGAAGCCGGAGCCGAGCTCGGTGTGCTGCTCCAGCGCCTCGATGCGGGCGCGGGCGTCCTCGGAGATCCCGTCGAGGGGCGGCACAACGAGGTAGCAATAGGCGCGCTCCTTCGAGCGACCGACGCGGCCACGAAGCTGATAAAGTTGAGCAAGTCCGAAGTGATCGGCGCGATCAACGATGATCGTGTTTGCCCGGGGGATGTCGAGACCGCTCTCGACGATCGCCGTCGCAACGAGGATGTCGTAGCGGCCGTCGACGAAGTCGAGCATCACCTTCTCAAGGGCACTTTCCCCTTTGTCGGTCCCGCCGTCGGTTGTTTGTGTCGCGATCTTGGTCGACGTCTTCGCCATTTGACCATGGCCGACGGCGATGCGTGCATTTGGCACCAAGTCCTGGAGGCGACCGGCCCGCTCGTGGATCCCTTCGACGCGGTTGTAGACGTAAAAAACCTGCCCGCCGCGCGACAGCTCCCGCTCGACCGCCTCGCGGATCACCTGCTCGTCGAACTTGGTGACAATCGTCCGAACGGCACGACGGTCCGACGGCGGCGTCGTGATCAACGAAAGATCGCGGAGGCCGCCAATCGCCATTTGCAGCGTTCGCGGGATCGGCGTCGCCGAGAGGGTGAGCACGTCGACGGAGGTGGGTGACGCCGAAGCGCTGCTCTTCGTCGACGACAAGGAGCCCCAAGTGCTTGAAATGAAGGTCTTTGGAGAGGAGTCGGTGGGTGCCGATCACGATGTCGCAGCGCCCCTCCTTCACCTCGCGGAGGACTTCGGCCTGCTCCTTCGCCGTCTGAAACCGGGAGAGTGCACGGATCTTGATCGGGTAGCCGCCCATCCGGCTCTCGAAGGTCCGGAAGTGCTGCTGGGCGAGGACCGTCGTCGGGCACAGCACGGCGACCTGGCGCCCCGCCATCGCCACGCGGAAGGCGGCGCGGATGGCGACCTCCGTCTTGCCGAAGCCGACGTCGCCGCAGACGAGGCGGTCCATCGGCTTTTCGCTTTCGAGGTCCTTGTTGACGGCGCCGATCGCCTGCGCCTGGTCGACGGTCTCCTCGAAGGGGAAGGTCGCTTCAAAGGTCCGATAGTCCTCGTCGACGGCGGGGATCGCCTCGCCCACGGCCGCTTCGCGCTCCGCATACAAACGGAGAAGTTCGTCGGCCATCTCGCGAACCGCTTTGCGGACTTTCGCCTTCGTCTTTGCGAAGGTCTGCCCACCGAGTCGGTCGATTTTCGGGTCGGCGCTCTCGCCGCCCGCGTACTTCTGGATTTGATTGAGCCGGTAGGAAGGGAGATAGAGTTTGTCCCCCCCCGAATACTCCACAACCAGAAGATCGACGATATGATCGCCGACGTCCTGATGGACGAGCCCCCGGTAACGACCGATGCCGTGGTCGACGTGGACGACGAAATCGCCGACGGCGAGCGCGCGAAGATCTTCGAGGAAGGGGCGGGTGACGTCCTTCGTCTTTGTGCGCGGCGCTCGGCGGGCGCGGGCGCCGAAGATCTCCTCCTCGGTGATGACGGCGATGCCGTCGGCCGGCAGGAGGAAGCCGCGCGCGAGGGGGCCGGTGACGATGAGGGCGTCGAGGCTCCGGTAGGCCGGCTCGACGGCGTTGTGGAGCCAGCCGGCGGCGAAGGGCTTGCCGACGACCTTCACGTTTACGCCGTGGGGCCGCAAAAGCGCGACGAGGCGCTCCCCCTGCACTTCGGCGCGAGCGGCCAAAAAGACCGTAAATCCGTGCTCTTTGAAGTGGCGGATCCGTCGGATCAACGGGTTCAGACCGGCGCCGCGCCCCCGCTGCTGGCGGGCCGCTTTTCCGGCGCGCTCAAGGTCGTCGTGGTCGCGGGCGGCGAGATCGACGGTGCGCGCTTCGTCGGCGTAGGCGAGCGCCCCGAGGCCCGGCTCCGGCGCGCCAAGCAGGGCGAGGCGATCGACGCCCACACGCCGCGCCTCCGGGAGCGCTGCGAGGAGCGCCTCTTCGTCGACGGCGAAGGCGTCGGGCAGAAAATGGATGCGTGTTGCAGGCAAATCGCGGCGCATCTCTTCGAGGGCGTCGTTCATCGCGCGCACGCAGCCGGGCGGCTCAAAGAGGAAGATCTTCTCGTCGCCGGCGAGGTAGGCGGTCAGCGGTTCGAGGGCCGGGTAGTAGGCGGGCAGGAAGCCGTCGGCGCCGAAGAAGGCGCGCCCGTTGCACACGTCGTCGACGAGGGCACGGAGCTTCGACGTCGGCAAATCAATCGCATCTCCGAGCGCCGTCACACGATCTTTCGCCCGCTCGACGAACTCCTTCGCGAGGAGCCCCTCCCGCGCGGGGCCGAGCAAAATCTCCGGGATCGTTACCTCGGTCGTCTTCTGTTCTTCGGCCTCGAAGGGTTTGATCGACACGATCAAATCGCCATAGAGTTCGATGCGGACCGGGCGATCGGCCTGCGGAGGCCACGCGTCGACGAGGGAGCCGCGGACGGCGAAGGAGCCGGGGTCTTCGACGATCGGCGCGCGCACGTAGCCGGCGTCGACGAGGTGGCCGATGAGCGCGTCGCGATCGAGCTCCTCTTCGGCGGTGACACGAAGCGTGTGTTTTGCAACGACGGACCGCGGGATCGTCTTCCGCACGAGCGCCGCCGCGGCGACGACGAGCACGCGCGGGCCTGTTTGCGTGGCGGCGGAACGGTCGACGGTGCTCAGTGGACCGAGGACGGCGAGGCGGGCGAGGGCCGCTTTGCGATCGGGGCTCGCCTCCGCGTAGGGGGAGCTCTCCCAGCCGACGAAACAGGCGATGTTCGCCGCCGAACTGTCATGAAATCCTAGAAGTTGTGCGATGTCGTCGGCGACCCGCTTGCACTCATCGCCGTCGGGAACGACGACGACCGCCCGCTTCATCGGCGCGCTCGAAAGCCAGGCAGCGACGACCGCCGCACGGGCCCCCGCCACCGTCCCGGCCACATAGCCGACGGCCCCCGCATCGATCTTCTTCGTGAGGTCGGCGAGGCGCGTCGCCGTCGTCCCCTCGGCGGGGAGGACCGCCGGCATCGGGTCGAGGGCGTCGTCGTTTTCGGGGGCTTCGTCGCTCGCGAGGAGCGCACGCAGCTCGTCGTCGTCCTTGCCCGACAGCTCGGCGAAGCGGGCGGAAAAGGTCGTCGGAGCGGGGGCCGGTTGTTTCGCCATCAGGACCGCCCGCTTAGCACTTTCCCGCCGGTGCCGCGGAGGCGGTCGATCGCAGGAAATACGCTCGCGGTCTCGTCAGCTGTCGGCGGCGACGGTGCGCACGCGGACGGTGATCACCCGTCGCTTGGCCATCGCCTGCACTTCAATCGTCGTTCCGTCTTCGAGGGCGACTTTGTCCCCCTTGCGCGGCAGCCGCGAGAGCTGCTCGACCAGGAAGGTGCCGATCGGCTCGCCGCCGAGCTCACCCTCGACGAGCGCTCCAAGAGGCCGTAGTTCTTCAAGAAGTGCCTTCGCGTCGACGTCCCAGCAACGGGCTTCGCCGGCGACTTCGGCGACGCGCGGCGGTTCCTCGTCGAACTCATCTTGGATCTCGCCGACGATCTCCTCGAGGAGGTCTTCGAGGGTCAGGATGCCCGAAGTTCCGCCGTATTCGTCGACGACGACCGACAGGTGGACCTGCTCCTCCTGCATCGCCTTGAGCACGTCGGGGAGGCTCTGTGTCTCGGGGACGAAGAGCGCTTCGCGCCGCAAACTCTCCATCGTTTCCAGCTTTTGGGACTCTTCGCTCAGGAAGAAATCCTTCGCGTAGAGGTAGCCGCGCACCTTGTCGAGGTCGGGCCCGTCGGTCAGGAGGACCCGCGAATACTGGAGGTTCTTCAGCATCGCGCGGGCGGCGGCCCCGGTGGTGACGATCGGGATCGAGGCGACGTCGACGCGGGGGACCATCGCGTTCCGCGCGGTGCGCTGGGCGAAGCGGACGACCCTCTCAATGAGCTCGCCCTTGTGTTTCGCCTGGGGGCTCTTCGCGGTATTTGCTGCCAAAATGCCGAGGATTTCCTCCTCGGAGAGGGAGCCCTCGGTGAGGCCATCCGGCGAAAGCCCCATCGTGCGCAAAAGGAGCCGCGAGGAGTGTTCGAGGATGAAGAGCAGCGGCTTGAAGGCGAGGTAGATCACCCGAAGCGGGAAGGCGACGAGGACCGCCATCGCCTCCGAGCGCTGGATCGCCACAAGCTTCGGAAAAAGCTCGCCAAAAAGGACGTGGCTGAACGTCAGCACGCTGAAGGCGATCGCCGTCGCGATCCCCTCGGCGAGCTTCGTCGGCGCGTGGCCGAGGAGCTTTTCAAGGGCGGCGACGACGAGGTGCTCGATGGCCGGCTCGCCGATCCAGCCGAGGCCGAGGGAGGCGAGGGTGATGCCGAGCTGGGTCACCGACAGGTAGCGGTCGATGCGGGAGACGACTTCGTGGGCGAGCTTGGCCCGCGAGTCCCCTTTCCGCACGCGCGTCGCGAGCTGGGTCGCGTTGACCTTGACGAGCGCGAACTCGGCGCCGACGAAGAAGCCGTTTAGCGCGATAAACACCAGTGCGAGGACAAGGCCGACAACCACGGCGACCCTCGCTAGCACACCCGGCGAAAACCGAAGGCTTCGCGCTACAGCTTCGGAACGTCCAGGGGGAACGCGCCGAGCGCCTCTGCCCCGCCGCGCAGGTAGGCGTATTTCGCCCGCGCGCCGACGACG
>JAAFHJ010000026.1 GCA_013298325.1 Myxococcales bacterium
CGGCACCCGTTCACGTCGCACCCCAGCCCGTGCAACCGGTGCAACCTGCACCCGTTCACGTCGCGCCCCAGCCCGTGCAACCGGCACCCGTTCACGTCGCGCCCCAACCGGTGCAACCGGCGCCCGTTCACGTCGCACCCCAGCCCGTGCAGCCGGCACCCGTTCACGTCGCGCCCCAACCGGTCGTTCCGATCGCGCCGCCGTCCCAGGGGGGCTCGTTCCCGGCGATGGGTTCCGACCCAGTGTTGCCGACGACGGGCCCGACAACCCCGGCGGCCCCTGCACGGGCGGCAGACCCGTTTGCGATGACCGCCGCGAGCAGCGACCCGTTCGCGACCCCCGCGGGAGCACCGCGAGTTGCCGGCCCGATGCCGACCATCAACGCCGATCTTGGCGCCCACAGCGCGACCAATTTCTACAAAGGTCTCGCGGGGAACGACATCATCGATCACGGTGGTCTGTTCGTCGCGACCTACCTGGTGCCGCGCATCGGCTCGACGGTCCGCCTTCGCGTCTCCCTCCCGGGGAGCTACGAATTCGACGCCGAGGCGGTCGTGAAATGGGCCCGCGATTCCGGCTCCTCGGAGACCCCCGGTTTCGGTGCAAAGTTCACGCATATCGCTGCAGAGGCGCGCCAGCTCGTCTACCGCTACGTGCGGAATCGCGAGCCGATCTTCTACGACGACCTGTGATCGTTTGAGCACCAACGACCTCCTCACGCCGCTGGGGCGCCTCGCACGCGAGCGCCTTCTGACGCGTTTTCGGCCGCGCCCCGAGTATCGCCCCTTTGGGTCGGACGCGGGGGCGGCCTTGCGCATTCGCTGGCTCGGCACCGCCGGCCACATCATCGACGATGGGACGACGACCGTCCTCGTCGATCCCTTCCTTTCCCGCCCCGGCTTTCGCGAACTCGCCACGCAGAGGCTTGTCTCCAAAGAGGCGGCGATCCTCGCGAAATTGCCACCCAAGGTCGATGCTGTCCTAATCGGGCACAGCCATTTTGACCACGCGCAGGACGCACCGTTTATTGCAAAATACACGGGATGCCTGTTGGCCGGTTCGAGGACAACCTGCAACTGGGCGCGGGCAGCAGGCGTCCCCGAGGCCCAGCTCGTTGAGATTCCGCCGACGGGGCGGAGCTTCGCCGTCGGCGCGATGACGGTGCGCTTTGTGCCGAGCAAACACGGGAAAGCGCTCTTTGGCCGCATACCGCTTCCGGGCGAAGTGAACGAAATTCCGCGCCATTTCGCGGGTCGGATTCATGAGTACAAGATGGGGGGCGCCTTCGGAATCCTCCTGAAGACGGCGGCCGGCACCGTCTACCACAACGGCAGCGCCGACCTCGTCGACGCCGAGCTCACCGGCGAGCGCGCCGACATCCTCCTCGCCTGCCTGGCCGGCCGCCAGGGGACCGACCGCTACCTCCTGCGACTCGCGACCCAGCTTCAGCCGCGCTTGGTCGTCCCCTCCCACCACGACGCCTTCTTCCAGCCCCTCGACGAAGGCTTTTTCCTGCTCCCCGGCGTCGACCTCGACGGCTTCCTGAACGAGTGCAGACTGCACGTACCAGGCGCCCAGGTCATCGCGCCGACCTACGCCGATGTGATCGCCGTCCCCGAGCGCGAGGGCGGCCGCGGTGGCCTCGCCGTCGTCGCCCGCTAGTTCCCAGCAGGTGGCGAATGAAACGGCGTTTTCTGCAGGTCCCCGTGGCGTTCCGGGCGCTCGGTGCGCTCGTCGTACTCGGCGCGACGCCGCCGGCTTTCGCCGCTCGGGACCCAGAAATCCGCTACCGGACCCTCGAAACTGCCCATTTCAAGGTCACGTACGGGACGGAACAGCAGGAAATTGCTGATCATGTCGCCGACCTAGCGGAGGACCTCCGCGAGCGGCTCGGGAAGGCGGTCGGTTTTCGTCCGACGGAGAAGGTCGAAATCCTCCTCACCGACGAAACCGACGACGCGAACGGCTCGGCCACGGCGATCCCCTACGACGCCGTCCGCCTTTACCTGACAGCCCCCGACGACCTGTCGCCGCTCGGCGACGTCGACAACTGGTACACGGAGCTCCTCACCCACGAGTACACGCACATCGTCCACGTAGATCAGATGAGCGGGCTCCCGGTGCTCGTGAATAAGATCCTCGGGAAGACCTACGCGCCGAACCAAGTTCAACCGCGATGGATCCTCGAAGGGCTCGCCGTTCTTGAAGAGACCAAAGAGACTTCTGGCGGTCGTTTACGGTCGAGTATTTGGGACATGTATCTGCGCACCGACTTCCTGGAAGGGAACATCGGGACGCTCGATCAAATGTGCAATTACGTCCGGCGATGGCCCCAAGGGAACATCTGGTACCTCTACGGCTCTCACCTGTGGGCCTACGTCGTCGAAACCTACGGCGAGGACGTAGTCCGCAAAATCGCTTCTGATTATGGTGCAAATCTCCTCCCCTGGGGGATCAACCGGTCGGCGAAGCGGGCGACGGGCAAGACCTGGGAAGAGCTGTATGACGAGTGGGTCGTCTGGCAAAAAAAGAAGTTTCAAGCGGCAGAAGCGACGATTGTTTCTCGCGGGCTTCGGGAGGGCGTTCGCCTCACCACTGGCGGACAATCTGCGAATCATCCGCGCTGGATCCCGAAGGGCTCTGCCCTAGGAAATCCCGGGGATATTCTTTACTTCCGCGACGATGGTCACGACCGGAGCGGCCTCTGGCGCCTCCCGGTTACACGCGCGAAAGATGGCGGCCTCGACGTCCACGAAGCCGATCGCGAAGTCGTTGTCCGAACCGCCGGGGAAGCGAATTTTGCCTTCGCCCCGAGCGGCGATCTGGTTTTCCACCAGAACGCCTATCATCGCAATTTGTATGCATTTAATGACCTTTTCCGCCTCGACGCGAGCACCCGGGACGCGAGCGGGCTCGGCGAGCGTCGTGAGCGGCTGACCGACGGCGTCCGCGCCCAGGATCCGGCGGTCTCGCCGGATGGGCACCAGGTCGTCTTCGTCGGCAACCACCGCGGGACGCGCACCCTCTACCTCGCCGACTACGCGACAACCTCGGCGAGCAACGATCGCAGCGGGCGGAGCGCAAGCGGCACCGTCTCCAACATCCGCGTCCTTGGCCGCCGGGGGCGCTGGGACCAAGCATTTTCCCCGGCCTGGTCGCCCGACGGAAAACATGTAGCTTACAGTCACTTCGCCGTTGGCGGCTACAAAGACATCCGTATCGTCGACGTCGCCACCGGCGCGACGGAGACCCTTTTTGGCGATCGCGCCATCGAAAGCGGCCCGACCTACTCGGCCGATGGCAAGCACCTCTACTTCCACTCGGATCGCACCGGCGTCTTCAACGTCTACCGGTACACCCTGGCGAACGGCGAGCTGAAGCAGGTCACGAACGTCCGCAATGGTGCGTTTTTTCCTCAGATTTCGCCGGACGGACGCCACCTCCTCTACCTCGGCTACACGCACACCGGTTTCGACGCCTTCGCGATGCCCCTCGACGAAAGCCGCCTCCTTCCGGCACCCGCCTACGTCGATCCGCGCCCGAAGGCGGCGCCGCCCCCACCGCCGGTCAAGAAGATCGATCGGGGCGACTACAATCCCCTCTCCACGATCGCACCTCGCGCCTTCAATATTCGTACGGAACCGGGCAACTTCGGGCAAGCATTTACGGTAGATATCGCAGCTTCTGATCTTGCTGCATTTCACGAATTCTCGGCGTCTGCACGCATTGAAACTGCGCTTCCCGGTCTCCAGGGCTCGATCGGTTACAGCTACCACCGGCTCCCCTTCGACACCTCCTTTCGGCTCTTTCGTGCGCTTTCACCGCGGGGAAATTTCCCAGCGGCGGGCGGGAAGGTGCTTGCACAAGAGACGACCGGCGCCGAGAGTTCGATCGCTTGGTCGCGACGAAAGCCTTTCGACGGACATAGCGTCTATCTTTCCTATTCTTACCAGCGCGTGGGAGCGAATCAGACCGTCGATCTTTCACGAATCAACCCCTACGATCCGCTCCCGTTCTCCGATCGGGGTTATGCGGGGGTCCTCCACGCAAACTGGTCGTATTCAAACGTGGAAGGATACCTCTGGGGTACGGCGGCCGAGCGCGGCTTTTCGGTGAGCGCAAACATGAACGCCACCGATCCGTGGCTCGGGACTTCGCTGAGCGGGACGAACATCACCCCCGGTGACGTTTCCGGGTTCTCCGCGCAGGCGGAGGCGACCGCCTATTGGCGCATGCCCTGGCTCCGTCACCACTCGCTCGCAACCCACGTCGGCGGCGGGACGAGCGTCGGCAGCTACCCGGGGCGCTCCACCTATTACTTGGGTGGTTTCCTTGACTTGCCGCTCGTCGACACCGTCCAGGACATCCTCCTCCAGGGCGGTATTCAGCTCCGCGGCTACCCGGTCTATTCGCAGGCGGGGCGGAACTACACGCTGGTTAATGCCGAATACCGGTTCCCCATTGTGAATGTGGACCGCGGTCTTTCGACGATTCCCCTCTTTCTCAATCGTATCAACGGGGCATTTTTCGTCGACTACGGGGCTGCGTATGACTCCCTCGACAACGCGAACTGGAAGACCGGCGTCGGCGCAGAGGCTTGGATTGATACGCAACTTGGCTACCACCTCGGGATGACCTTCCGCGTCGGCTACGCCCGCGGACTCGCCAGTGGTGGAATCAACAAGACCTATCTTGTTGCCGCAATCCCCTATTGAGGATCCTCAGTTTTCGCCGGTGAGCGTCGTCGGCGAGAACTTCTTCCCTTTCGGGGCTGCCGACGGATCGGCGGGCGCTCGCGTCGGCACGTAGTCGCCGAAGAGCCCCGGTTCGCCGCTTTCGCGGTCTTCGCCGGCGAGCACCCAGCCGCCCCGCTTCGCCGTCCACCGCTGGCGCACGACGGTCGCGTGGAGATCCCCCTCGTCAGCGCGATACCAGGCGATTTTCACGAAGACGAAGACGTCGACGGGCCCCTTGTCCTCTTTCGTCGCCTTCCGTGAGGGGCGCGTCCCCGAGACCTCGGAGTCGGCGAGGCGCACGAGCGTCCCCCAATCCTTGTGCTGCTCGGTCCACTTCGTCTGGAAGTCGGGGTCGACGTTCTCCGCGGCGAGTTCCATGCGCCCCATGCGGGCGTTCAGGTTGTGGTCGCGGGCGAGTTCCTGGGCCATCGCGGCCCCCGTTGGCGAACCGCACGCGACGAGAACCAGGAGCGACGCGGCGGCGAGGGGGGTCCAAAAGCGCATGGGCCCGTCCGTAGCCGCCGCGCCTCCTGGGGGCCAATTTTCTGGGTCGTCAAATGCAGCAAGGGTGCAACCTGTGTAGATTGCACCCTTCGTTCCCCGAGTCGGGAACTCAGTCGGCCTTGGTGGCCTTCTTCGCCGGCTTCTTGGACGGCGAGGCAGCCGCACGAGCCGCGCCAGCAGCAGCCGCTTTGCGGATGATGCGAGCCTTGAGCTTCGCTTGGGACTTCTTTTGGCGCATCTTCCTGGAACGGCGGCGGTCGTGGTTACCCATGGGCCCGCTTGTTTCAGGATCGCCACCTGCCGTCAAGTACCTGCACACCACCGACCGGGAAATCGCCCCTCAAAAGGGTTGTCTCCGCCCCGGCGAGACGCCGGATCGGACAACGCGGCGATCAGCCGGCGCTTTCGGCCACTTGCGGCTTCGACGAGCGCACTTCCAGGCGATAACGGCTGTTCACCGTCTCGATGTAGAAGACCTCACGGCCGGCGAGACGGAGGACGCGCTTGACCGGCGTCGTCACGTACTCGTGCATGCCGTCCGGAAATTCGATCACGACGACCGAACCCTTCCTCGGCGCTCTTACGAGTCGACCGGTGACGGCGCGGGCCCCTTTGCCCAGCTTGCGAAGCGTAACCTCCACGTTCACGAAGGTAGCATCGCAAACGGTCCCCACCCAGGAAAGGATTTTCTTTTCTTCGGCATCGCCAGGAAAGCCGATTTTTTGCTGCGATTCCGGAATCGTTAGCGAAGGAATGCGCATCGCGGAACGGCTCCGTGCGCGGAGGAGGCGGCCACGAGGGCGTCGTCACGAAGGAGCGCTCCGTCGCCGCGTCCCGACCGCGACCAGCGCATCCCTGCATTCCGCATCGGAACCAGCGCCTTCGCGGCGTGAGATCCATCGGCGAAACGGTAGATCGTTTTTCGCGCACGACGATATCGTCGTCGAATGCCGCTCGCCCCGTACTGCGCCCAATGTGGCTCAAAATTCAACGATTCCCGCCCCGAGGACCGCACCCGCATCTGCGCAACGTGCAGCGTGCAGGTCTGGGCGAATCCGGTCCCTGTCGCCATTGTTTTGCTCCCGGTCCGCCACGAAAAGGGGCTCGGCCTGCTCGTCGTCAAACGAGGAATCGAGCCGGGGAAGGGCAAGTGGGCGCTCGTTGGCGGCTTCCTTGAGGAACATGAAAGCTGGGCAGAAGGGGGCGCCCGCGAGCTCTTCGAGGAGACCGGGGCCCGCGTCGACGCCGCAACACTCACACCGTTTTGGTACACTTCCTCGGCGCCACGACCGAACCGCGTGCTGCTTTTTTCCACGGCGCCGGCGATCGACGTCGCCGCTCTCGACGCGTTCACCCCCGACCACGAGACCCTCGAACGCGGCCTCGTATTTTCCGCGGAGGCGAGCACGGCGGGACACGCATTCGCGTTTCCGCTCCACGTGGAGGCGGTGCGTCGCTTCTTCGACGCGCAGCCGAGCAAGAATGATCCAGAAACACCGATTGTTTCTGGGATTTGATCGCTAACCGAGGAGTTCGGCGCCGACGGCGAGACCGTGCCCGCGTGCGTCGTCGTCGCTCGTCGGCCAGGAGACGCGCAACGTCTTCTCGCGGAAGTTGGACCCGTCGGGCTCTGCGAAGAACGCCTGCAAAATCATACTGTTGCCGTCTCGTACCGCGTAGGCTCCGAGGGGCGTCTTGCAGTCGCCGCCGAGCGCCTTCATGACGCCGCGCTCTGCGGCAACGGCGCGTGCGGTGTCTGCATGATGCACCTTTGCGAGGATCGCAGCGATGGCGGCCGGGCGCTCCGCGGAGACCGAAACCTCATCAGAAACGACCACATGCGCGTGGCCGGGGAGGACCGCCTCGATGCCGAGGGCCCCTTGACCGACCGCCGGGATGAAGACCTTCGGATCGAGGTAGGCGTCGATCCGCGCCTGAAGGTCGAGGCGATGGAGGCCGGCTGCAGCGAGGAGAATCCCATCAAAATCGCCGTTTTCGACGCGGCGGAGTCGCGTATCGACGTTCCCCCGCAGCGGGACGATCTCGAGATCGGGGCGTGCGCGCCGCAAGAGCACACTGCGACGGAGGCTCGAAGTGCCGACGCGGCCTCCGTGGGGGATAGCGTCCAACGTGCCGTATTTCGGAGAAATAAGCGCATCTCGCGCATCTTCGCGGCGCGGGATGCCCAAGATCGCGAGCCCTTCGGGCAGCTCGGCGGGGACGTCCTTGATGCTGTGGACGGCGACGTCGGCGCGCCCTTCGAGCATCGCCTCTTCGATCTCTTTGACGAAGAGCCCCTTGCCGCCGACTTCCGAAAGCGGGCGGTCTTGAATGCGGTCACCGGTGGTGACGACCTGCAATTCATCGGTCGCGAGCCCCGGATTGGCCGCCACGAGGGTGCCGACAAAGGCACGACTCTGGGCGAGGGCGAGCATCGATTTCCGCGTGGCATAGACGAGCGTGAACATCGGACCGGTGCCTAGCACACCGTCCTCGCCGAGGGCCGCCACGACCAGCAGGGTGTCGCCCAGCGACGACCCACGCGCGCACGGCTGGTGCGGTGTATCGTCCTCAAGATGTTTCGGAAGTTCTTCGATTCGATGGTCGAGAAAGCCTCGGAAAAAGCGGCAAAAACGCTCGCCGACGAGGCGAAGAAAGCGGTCTCTCAGCGCGTGGAACGAGCGATCGGCAGCTTCCTCCCGGCCGAGGAGGCACCCGACCCGGAAGCGGCACCGCGCGAGAACGACTCGCTCGCAGCCGTCGTCGCCGAGCGGAAGCGCCGTGACGCCAAAGAAGAGGCGGAGGCGGCGCGGCGCGCCAAGGAGGCGGAACAGACGCGACTGCGCGCACAGGTCGCCGCATCGGCTGCGCGAAAACAGAAAGAAGAACAGGATATTGACGATGAGCTCGCCGCGCTCAAGAAGCGCATCGCCAAGCCCTAGTGGAGGCGGGCGGGGCGCTCGGTGGGGACCGGTTCGGCGCCCGTTGCCGGCTCGCTGAGCTCGAAAAGCTCGACGACCGACGCGACGAGCACATCGGCGTCCCCGGCGGAGGCGGCGTCCTTGAGGCGCGTGGTTGGCGCGTGACAAATCCGGTTCGTTGCCCCTTCAATGAGCTGAACCAATGCCGCTTTCTCGGCATCGCCGAGGTGCTTGAGCTTTCCGGCGAGGGACCGGTCGAGTTCGGCCGCGAGCGCCCCTTTGACCTTCGCGCGGAGGGCGAGGACGACCGGCTTCACGTCAGCGGAGCGCTGCCAGGCCCGGAAGGCGGCAAGCTCCTCGTCGACGATCGCCTCGGCGCGGATCACTTCCTGGCTCCGCGCACGCATCCCCTCTTTGACCTGGGCCTCGAGATCGTCCACGTCAAAAACATAAACGTTATCAATCCCATGCACTTCGGGATCGACGTTTCGGGGGACCGAGATATCGACGAAGAAGAGCGTCCTTCCGCGGCGCGTTTTCATGACGCGACGGACGAGTTCGGCGGTGACGATGTAGTTCGTCGCGCCGGTACTCGTGACGACGACGTCGGCGAGGGAGAGCTCCGCTTCGAGGGCGTCGAGGGTCGATGCGACGCCGCCAAACTCGCGCGCGAGCGTCGCCGCACGCTCGAAGCTGCGATTGGTCACACGGATCGATTTTGCGTCTTTTCCGAGGCTGCGGCAGGCCGCTTCGGCCATCTCGCCGGCCCCCACAAGCAGGACTGTACTCGCATCCAAACTGCCAAAGATGCCGCGGGCGAGGTCGACAGCGACGCTCGAAATGCTGACGGTACCTACGCCGAGGGCCGTCTCGGTGCGGATCCGCTTTGCGACGGAAAATGCTCGTGAAACGCAGCGTTCAAGCGGGCCGCGGACGGTGCCGTGGCGAACGGCGGTCTCGAAGGCGTCTTTGACCTGACCGAGGATTTGCGGCTCACCAACAACCATGGAATCGAGGCTTGCTGCGACCCGAAACAAATGGCGAACGGCGTCGTCGCCGCGACGCTCGTAGAGCCAGCCGTCAAGTTCGGCGGCCGAGGCGGCCCCCGAGTGGCGCCGGAGCACTTCGCGAACGGCGGCGGAGACCTCCTTCGGGGAGGCATCCGGTTTCGGGGCGACCAGCACCTCGACGCGGTTGCAGGTCGACAGAAAGACACATTCGCCGACGGGGCCCGCGTTCTTCAACGCGTCCAACAGCTCGACTTCTTGGTCTTTTCCGGCGGCAAAGCGCTCACGCACTTCCACCGGCGCATTCTTGTGCGAAAGGCCTACGACGATCACGAGTGCCCCCCGGGGCCACCACGGCCAAGATAAATCGCAAGGACGACGAGGCTCGATGCGAAGCCGGCGATCGTCCCCCAGGCGGCCCGACGCCCTCGCCACCCGGCGGCCGCACGCAGCAAAAGGACCGCAGCGAAGGTGAGCCAGGTCGCCCAGCCGAAGCCGGCGCGGAGGAGGTCGGAAAGGCCCCCCTGCTCGACTTTTTGGGCCCATGCGGTGCCACTCAGGATGCCGAGCGTCAGCAGCGGGAACCCGGCGAGGAGGAACCGGTGCTCGGCGCGGTCCAGGGCGTCAAGCGGCGGCAAACGCTTGAAAAGACCGAAAATTTGCTTTCGCTTTAGGAGCCGCTCTTGCACGAGGTAGAGGCCGGCAGCCGCGCAGGCGAGGCTGAAGAGTGCGATACCGAAGAGGTTAAACGCGACATGAAAGGGGAGAAGAGCAGAACGTACCTGGGTCGACGGGGCGGCGTTCATTCCGACAAATCGGCTTGCGAGGAGTGCACTCAATGCAAATGGTGCGACGACGGCGCCAGCGGCATCGATCCGGAAGCGGCCGCGGAGGACGACGAAGAAGAGAACGGTAAGCATCGCGACGACGGAGAGGGGGAAGTGGATCCCTTCAACCGGACAGACGGCCAAAACGAGCGAAAATACAAGAATATGTGCCGCGTGAAAGACGCCGGCCCCCGCAAGAAGACCAGTCCCTAGGCGGACGTCGCGGCGACCTTCTTCGGCGACTTTCGCGCCGTCCATGCCGTCGGCGGGGGCCGCCAAGTAGCGGGCAAACGACGCCGTCGCCGCCACATAGAGCAGCGCCGTCAGCGAGAATAGGGCGTCGGGAAGCATGTTTGTCTTTCTCAGACTGCGAGGGAGGCGAGAATCAGTTCGTCGCTGTCGCAGTCGGGGAAACCGGGCTTCTCGGCCCGCGCCGTTCGACGGGCCTCCGAGGCCGCATGGAGCGCAAAGGGACCTTTGGGAATTCCCATCCAGCCAGGAATGATATCGTAGGCGGCATCGCCGATAATCATTGAATTTTCAACAATTTCTGCGCCCAGTTCAAGAAGAGTCGCCTTCGCTTTGACGCGCCCAGAGAGCTGGAGTTCGTCAGCGCCGGTGAGGTCCACAATGACGTGAACGGCCTCGTGGACCGAGTAGATGCGCCCTTCGCCGTAGACGACCAAGTCGCTCCCACGGAGGTCGACTTTTTCGTCGATGAGGAGCCGATCGACAAGCTCCTGCGGGAAAAAGACTCGGTTCGGCATAGCCCTGGGGAATAGCACAGACAGCTGGCACCGGCGCGCCTCCCGGCGTGGGTCGTGGAGGCGGCGAGGCTGGGATCGCCCCGCCGGATGCAGTAAGCACCGTGGGCCATGTCGCTTCCGCCGTTCCCCGTTCGCCTTATTGCTGCGCGCCCGTTAACCCCGACGGTGCGCGAACTCGTCTTTGAGCGGGTCGATGGAGCGCCGGTCGTCTATGAGGCAGGGCAGTGGATTTCGCTAGATATTCCGCAGCCTTCCGGCACGGTCGTCCGTCGTGCCTATTCGATCGCCTCAGCGCCGGGCTGCGCGATTCCCGGCGATGACGCGCGCGTCCCCCACCGCTTCGAACTCGCGGTCACGCACGTCGAAGGGGGCCCCGGCTCCACCGCGCTCCACGCGATGGCGGTCGGGACGGTCCTCGATGCGATCGGTCCCCAGGGTTTCTTCGTCCGCCGCGAGCAACACCCGTCCCTGTTTGTGGCGACGGGAAGCGGCCTCACGCCGTTGCGGTCGATGGTTCGGGATGCACTCGCCCGCGGCGAACGGTCGCCGATGCATGTGCTCTGCGGGGTCCGCACGCCGGAGGAGCGCCTGTATGCCGAGGAATTTGAGGCACTTGCTGCGACCCTCCCCCACTTTCGTGCAACATACACGCTCTCGCGCGGCGCCGACGACTGGGCCGGCCCGCGCGGCTACGTGCAGACCCACGTGCGGGCCCTCTACGAGGAGCTCGCGGCAGATCCGGCGCGGGAAGCACCACACGTCTACATCTGTGGGCTCCAGAAGATGGTGAGCGCGGTTCGCGACGTCCTCCGGAAAGAAATGGACCTCCCACGGCAGGTCGTCCACTCGGAACGCTACGACTGAGAAGTGGGCTTGTCTCCGCCCGGCGAGACGCCGGATCGGAGAAGGCAAAAACCCCGATTCACCGTCCGGCGAATCGGGGTTTCTTTATGCGACGAGACCGTCAGTAGCCCTTGCGAAGAAACACCGGATCGCCCGGCTCGATTTCGCGGCGCGCCGTCGTGACGACGCACATCGCCGAGTGATCGCGCACGGTGACCACACGAAGTTCGGCGTCGAGCTCTTCGGGGAGGGCGTCGGCTTCGCGGGGCGTCGGGATGTACTCGACGGCGGCCGTCGACTGCTGCTCGATGGCGATGCGGAGACGGCCGCCGCGACCGCTGACCAACGAGCGATCCCAGCCGTCCCCTTGGCGACGGATTTGGAGGCGATTTCCAGCCTTTACGCCCTCTTTGCTGCCGATATCGACGAAGACGACCTGATGGGCAACAAAGAGGCTCTGCGCGTGGACGTTCGCGATGATTTTCCCAGCGACGTCGGCATCGTTGCGCGTCGGCGAGACGACCTCGAAGGTGCGCCCGATCGGCCCTACCCGCGCCCCACGCTCGATGGTGTCGAGCACTTCCACAATGCGGGCGCGCGCGATGCGCTCTTTCGCGTTCCACTGATCGACCCGGAGAGTCCCTTGAATTTCAATCAAGCGACCCTTGCCGTTTCCACCGGCGACCGGACGAAAGATCGTGAGCTCCTGGCCGAGCTTCACGTCACGGTCACCGAGAACGCGCACGTAGACTTCGTCGTATTCCGTCAGGAATAGTTTGTCTTGGGGAGACCCATTGATGTCGCCCCAGGTGACATCGTTTTCGTCTTCGACGTACCCCTCATTGCGGAGGAAGACCGTCTCCGGGCCGACCTGTCGGCGACGATCCACGAAGCGCGAACCGCCTCCGACGCCCCCGACGTTGATCGATGCCTCCGACCCCAGCATGGCCGCCCCCTTCTTGAGGCGAATGTTGTCCCCCGGATAGATCCAATGAGGATTCTTGATATCCGGATTGAGGGCCCACAACTTGGGCCAGTGATACGGGTTGCGGAAGTAGTAATCAGAAATGCCCGAAAGCGTATCTCCACGGCGCACAGTATGGGTGAGCGGGGTGTTCGTCGGTCCGAGGCTCGGCGAGCCCTGAAAAATGACGCCCCCTTCCCCACCGCGCACCGTGCCGCCACCGCCGCCGGTCTTGATGTCAAAGCCATCGCGATCGTTGGGGCCGCTGATCGGGCGCGACGAAGAGCCGTTCGCGTTTCCACCGCCAACCGGACCTGTCGGCGCCGCGGCGGGGGCTTGGTTGACCACGATCATTGGGGATCCGGGCGTGTTCATCGGCGCGGTTGCACCGGCGCCAGCACCGGGCGTGACCGAATCACCGACCGTCGCCTGGGCCGCCGCGACCGTCGGGAAAATGAGGATCGGCAGGACCGCCGCAAGAACCTGGGATGCACGCTTCATCGCCGCTGCTCCTTCGCGCCCGCACCATCCGCGAGCCGTCGTGCCGCGTCGGAACGCGGATAATCTTTTTGAAGCTTTTCAAAGGCAGTTTTTGCCTTCGGCTCCAATCCGAGCTTTTTGTAAGTCAAACCGAGTTTATAGAGGGCGTCGGGGACCTTGTTGCCCAAGGGGAAGCGGGCAGCAACCCCCTCGAACTGTTCGGCCGCACGGGAAAATTCCCCTTTGGCAAAGTAACATTCCCCCCGCCAGTAGGTCGCGTTGTCGGCATTCGGGTGGTCGGGCCACTTCACGAGGAAGGCGGCGAGCGCCTCAAGTCCTTCGTCGTAGCGCTTGGCGAACACGTGCTTCATCGCCGCGTCGTAGGCCTGCTTGGCGGCCGGATCCATGGCGGAGGGGAGGTCGCGCGGATCGCGAGAACCGCTGGAAGATCCGTCACTTGGCTCGAGAAATTTGCCACCGTCGTCGCTCGGGACGACGAGCGGCGACCCGCGCTCGTCCCGGGATTCCGCACGCGCCTTCCGGGCGCCACCGGGGCTGCCAACGATCTTGATCTCCGGGCGGGACTCTTCCCCGTCATCGGCGACGTCGGTCGTTCCGCCGATCGCCACCGTCGTAAGCGACCCTCGTCGCGGAGGCTGGCGCGGGGGGGCCGACGGCTGCTCTTCCGGCGGCGGAAGCGTCTCAAGCTGGCTTCGACGCGCATCGGCGTGCTCGGTGTCGTCCTTCATCGCCTCCTGGAGGCCCTGGAGTTGGCGACGTTCGGCCCCTTCGGCGGAGGCACAACCGGCTGCTATTGCTGCAAAAAGTGCGAGCGCGGAGGCACCAAGGACGCCGCGCAGGCGACCGGCATCAAAGGGAACGGTGGGGAGAGGACGGACCATGACGGACCGTAGGTTAGGAAAGTTCCGGCCCGACGGGCGAGTTTGTTGCGTCGGAGCGACCGCCCACGCGCGCTGTTCCTTTACCCGGCACCTCGATTCGGCGAGAGTCGGCGGCAAATGGCGGAAGACATCCACGCACTACGCGAGCGGGCTCGGCACGCGGCCGCGGCGGGCGCCTTCGAACAGGCGGCAAATGCTCTCTTTTTGGCGGCGACGCAGACCCACGTCGCCGAAGGGGACTACGTCACCATCCTCGGGCCGCTGGCCGACGTCTTGGCGCGTCGCGGCGATGCCCGGAGCGCGCTCACCGTCGAGTGGTACCTCGGGCGGAACGACCCCAACCGCATTCGCCGCGCCCTCGCCGCCCATGGCGCGCGCGTCCCGCCCGTCGACCGTGCGCGGACCCACGCCCTTCTCGGCGACATGGCGGCGGCCGCCCGCGAAATGGAAACACAAGGGGCGGTGGCGGCGGCGGCGATTTATCGAGAAAAAGCCAAAGACTTCGGCGCAGCTCGCGCGCTTTGGTCACGCCTCTCCCTCGTCGCAAAAGGGGGCGCAGATGCCTACAATGCAGCGCTCGTTCAATACAACCTCGCCCAGTGCGCCAAGCAATGTGGCGACGAGCCACAGGCACGAGAAGCGCGCGTCGCTTGCGTCCGGCTCTTGGAGGAGGCGGCCGATTATTTTGAGTCGGTCGGGCAGCGGGAACGCGCCTTTGACTGCTTCCAAGTCCTTGTGCAGGCGGGGAAGTCGAGTGGCGCCTTTGAAGACGTGCTCGAGGGCTACGTAAACTGCATTCGTATTCTGCGAGAAGATCACCTCAAGTACTTTGCGCTTCAGTATTACGAAGAGGCATTGACGGCGGCGAAAGAACGCGGGGAGTTTTCCGCGGCAGCGACCCTCGCTCGTGAGGCTGCCGACTACGCGCGGCTCCTCGGCATGCTCCCGACTTCCCTTCATTATGTCGTTGGTCAGGGGGAGCTGTGGCTCGCCGTCGCCCGTGCCCACGAGGAGCGAGGAGCGCCGCCAGAGATCGCGGAAAATGCTGTTCTTGCGGCTGTTTTGGCCTTTGGCGAAGTCGGGCAGTTCGGTCAAGTGGGCCAGCTCTATGGGCGTTTGGCGGGACTTGATTTGGACAAGTCGCGAAAAGCACACTACGCGAGGGCTGCTGCGCGCTACGCGAATGTAAAGAGTGAACCGCTTGATATGGCGCCGCTCCCGTCCCATTTGCGCCAGGATGGAGGTGCTCCGGAGGTGTGGCACGTCGACCTGCTTGAATGGGAGCAGCGAGGCTCAGCAAGCGAGGCGTGTGCGGAGGTCCTGCTGGAGGGGCGCTGGCCCGATCTGATTCGGCGAAAGGCGCTCCTCGCACGGATGACCGCGTTCGCCGTCGAGGGGCAGCCGGAAAACCAAGCGTCCAATGTTGCCGCGGCGCGCCTCGCCGAGCAGCTGGCGCAATTGCAGCTTTATGCCGTTCTTTCGCCGCTAGAAGCGCTCTTTGAACGCAAGGATCGCACGGTGCGTTCGGCGGTGCTTCGGGCGATGAAGACGCTCTTTTTCAAACGGACCTTCGTCACCGTTCGAAAAGGGCTCCGAGACCCGGACGGGCCGATCGTCCGTGAGGCGGCAACGGCGGTGGAGAGCCTCTACTTCCAGCACGCCTTCGATCCCCTTTCCCGGATCGTGCGCGAGTCCTCGCTGCCGGAAGTGCGCGGGGCTGCGCTGCGTGCGCTCGCCAAGGTGGACACCTTGGAAGCGGCCGAATTCCTTCTGGGAACTCTCGACCATGGCGGCCCCGCCGATCAGAAGGCGGCCGCCGATGGCCTCAAGGAATCGCGCGGTTCCCGCTTCTTGGAGCTGGCCCGATCGACGCTCCCGCAAGCCTCGCCGGAGCTCGCCCAGCTCCTCCGCGACATCCTCCGCCGCCGCGGAATCCAGGCCTAGAGCGCACTCGGACGGAGCGAGGTCCTCGACCGTTTCGCCACGAGGGCGCGGAGCTTGGCGACGCTCGCTACGTCGCCGAGGACGACGAGCGTCATTCCGGTAATCAGCTTGGTATCTGGGTCAGGATTGTAGACGAATTCGCGATTGAGCCCGCGGACAGCGACGACCAGAAGGCTCGTCTCTTTGCGGATCGGCGCATCTTTGAGGAACTGGCCGTCGAAGATGGAGCCTTCCGGAATGGTGACTTCATCGATCCGAAGGTTCTTCTCCCGATCGCGAAGCATCTGATCGAGAAATTCCGTCACCTGTGGACGAATTAACTCGGAGACCATCCGGCGCCCGCCGATTTGAGCGGGGCTCACGACGGAGGTTGCCCCCGCTTTGAGCAGCTTACGCGTTGTGGCGTCCTCGACGACCTTGCTCACGATGCGCGCTTCTGGAGCCAAAGACCGGGCGCTTAGCGTGACGAAGAGGTTGTCCTTGTCGAGGGTGAGAGCCGCGACGATTCCTTTGGCTTTTCCAACATTTGCAGCCTCAAGGATGTGGTCGTCGGTTGCATCGCCGAGGACGTAGAGGAGCTTGCCGTTGCAAAGGTCGGCGTCCATGCGGAGGAGCTGGGCCTCGTCTTTGTCAATGACCACGAACGGGGTTTGTGTGGCGACGAGCTCCTCGATCACGTGACGGCCGGTCGTTCCGGCACCGGCAACCACCACATGACCAACGAGCTTTTCAATCACGCTTTTCATGCGATTCTTCCTCCACGCCTGACCCACAACCCCCTCTACGAAGAGCGCCGTCAGATTACTCTGCACGTAGGCGAATGCGGAGACACCGCCCACAATCAGTGCGATCGTAAATGCGCGTGCACCGGGTACGTGGTGCATGTGGGGGAGCTCGCTGAACCCGACGGTCGCGACGGTGATGACCGTCATGTACAAACATTCTGCCGTGCTCCAGCGGCCCCCGCCGAGCAACCGATAGCCGAGCGTACCGATGGCGATCAGCGAGGAGATCGCGAGGAGTGCGTAGCGGATGCGGCGCCAAATCGTCGTCACGAGCGGCGTGACCTTACCCGCTAGGCCGACGGTCGGCGGGAAAGAATGTCTTGGAGCGCCGCTTCGAGGGTCGGGAACGCGAATCGGTAGCCGCTGGCGAGAAGGGCGTCTGGCGGGGCGTTCTGGCCGGTGAGGATCGCCTCCGCAAAATCACCGACGGCGAGTTTGAGCGCGAACGCCGGCACGCGGAAGAGATTCGGCCGATGGAGAACGCGGGCGAGCACCGCCGCGAAGGCGTCCATCGATGCCTCCTCGGGCCCCACGAGATTGAAAGGGCCGGAAAATGCTTCGGTATCAAGAGCATGCACGATGGCGCCGACGACGTCGGCCCGGTGAACCCAAGGAAAGGGTTGGCTGCCTTCGCCGATGGGGCCGCCGACGCCGAGGCGGAATGGGGTGAGCATCTTCCCGAGGGCGCCGCCCCCCTGATCGAGGACGATGCCGATGCGTGCGAGCGCCACGCGGACCCCGGCATCGCGGGCCGGCTGGGTGGCGTTTTCCCAGGCGAGGCACATGGTGGCGAGGACGTCTTCCCCGGGGGCGGCGCTCTCAGAAAGCCTTGAATTTTCACGGTTCATTCCGTAGTAGCCGACCGCGGAGGCGTTGACCCAGACGCGCGGCTTCGTCGCCGACGCGCCGACCGCCTCGGCAAGGAGCTCCGTCGAACGGACGCGGCTGCGGCGGCAGGCGTCGAGATGCTCGGGCGTCCACCGACCGTCGGCGATCGATTTGCCTGCAAGATGCACAATTGCGTCGAAGTCGCCGACGCTTTCCATCCAGGGGCCGGGCGCTTCGGGCGTCCACTTCTGGAGGCGTGCGCCACCGCTCGCGCCGTCGCTCCGCGAGAACACGGTGACGCTATCCCCTCGCGCTACCAAGGTTTTCACGAGTTCCGAGCCGACGAAGCCGGTGCCACCGGTGACGAGAATTTTCACAACGGGAGGATGTACCAGCTTGCGTCGCCGTTGCGGCGCGGCGGGCGCGATCGAAGATGCCTGCGTCTTCTGCTATCGATGCCGGCCCATGAACGTCCGCCCCGCCACCGCCTCGCTCGTTGTCGCTCTGTTTGCCGCGTTTTCTGGCGCGGCATGCAAGCCACGAAGCGTCGCTGAGGCGGAGTCCCAGAAGAACGTCGCCTGGCTCGATGAGACCGGCGATCAGGACTCGATCGCCGCCCTCGGCCGCCTCGCCGACAAGGACAAGGGGGCGCTTGGTGCCCTGGAGCGTCGGGCGATGAGCGACGTAAACGTGTATATTGCAGCATGGCAGGCCTCGGTCCGGAACGCCCCCTGGGGGGACGATCTCCTCCGCGCCGCGCTCCACGATCCGTCCCGAGCGAGCGTGGCAGCGCAGGCGTTTCCGCGGAAAGATCCCCACGTCGTCCACTTCGTGCGTGAGCTCGAAGATGCAGTCATTTCGCTTGCTACCGCCAAGGACGGCGGGCTCGTGGCGGGTGTCCTTGCGAGCGCGGGGAAGGGCTCCGAAGAGGCGATCGATCACCGCCTCGCCGATGGAAAAACCCGTGGAATCATGTGCCAGGGGATCAGCTCGCCGACGGCCGCCGCCGAGGCCCGCAGCCGCCTGCTTGAGGGGCCGGCTGCCTACCGGGACCACCCCTCCTGCACGACCGCACTGCTGACGCTCGCGGAAAAGGACGACACCATCCTCGTATGGCTCGGAAAAAAGGGGGAACCGGGGCTCCTCACGGCGGTGGCCAAGGGGACCCTCCCCTGCCCGCGCGTCGCCCGGTTGTGGCAAGAGGCGCTCCCCGCCCGCGAGGCGGCTCAACGCTCGGCACTGACCGTCCCGCTCGCGAAGAGCATCGAACGCTGCGCCAGCGATCTCGACGCCCCCCTCGCCGAATCGCTCGCCGGCGACAAAGAGGGGCGCGCGACGATCCTCCTCGCCCTCGACCCGGTTTCCGCCCAGCGCGACCGCCTGCCGCGCACGTGTTCCCAGCTCCGGACGGTCGCAAAGACGAAGGCGGTCGGCGAGCGGGACCTCATCGGTCGCGCCGACGACCTCGCCAAGAACGCCTGCACCCGCTAGGTATTTCTTTTAAAGAAACAGCTACTTAACGACGCGCAGGTACGGCGGAAGCTCGCGCTTCTTTCCGCCCGACACGATGCGAGGGGCGGCGACCTTTTCGGCCGGCTTCTTGGCCGCCTCGGGGGCCTTCTCCTTCGCAGTCGCTTTTTTCGCCGGGGCGGCGGCGTTTTGAACAGCGCTCGGCGCCGTTTCGGCCGGCTTCTTGGCCGGGGCCGCTTCCGCGACCTTGGAGCTCTTCTTGGCGACGGCCGGCTTCGGCGCGGCGGCCGTCGCGGGGGCGGCCTCGGCCTTTTTGGACGGCTTCTTGGCCTTCTCGGCCTTCTCCGCAGCGGGGGCCTTCGCGGCGGGCGGCGCCTTTTCGACAGGGGCCTTTTTCGCAGCCGCTTTCTTCGCGGTCGCTTTCTTGGCCGGCGGCTCCTCGACGCGGGGGGCCGCGACGACGACGAGGTGGGGCGCCTTCTTTGCCGGCGGCGGCGGAGCCGGCTGACCGGTGATGAGCTCGCCGGGGACGTCTTCCTGCCAGACGGCGCCACGCCCCTCTTCGTCGAGGAGCGCGTAGACAGAACTCCACGGAAGCACACAATAAAATGGCGAGCGATTGAAGCTCAACGTACAGGCGACGCCCTGGTCGTCCACGAGCAGGTCGTGGATCGGCACCGGCATGTTGAGGCCGATGTCGAGGGCGAGCTGGGGCTGCTGGCGGAAATGGAGCGGCACGATCACGCCGGGACGGCGCGGGTCGAGGCAGACGCGGACCTTCCCAACCTCCAGAAGGGCCAGGCAGACGTCTTTCTTCGGCGGGAGCGAATAGCGGGGGGCGGGCTCGTCGAGGTCGGCATCGACAGCGAAGCCGGTGCCGCAAAAGCCGCAAACAACGCGGGACTCGGACGGCGCCGCGGAGACGGTAGAACCACACTTGGGGCAAGCGACGTCGGCCATGGGCGCGGCACCGTAGCCGATTTCCCGGGCGCTGCGTAGCGCAGAGCGGTTTCGCCGTACCGGGGCGGTGAGCGACGAAAGAGTTGGTCGTCCGGGCGCGCGTTCTAGCGCTCTGCGCGCGGTCTTTTTTGGCGTGATGGGTGGGTTGGCCGGCTAAGACCTGCGCCCGATGCAACGGCTCGAACTCGCCACGCCTCCGCTGCGCCTGCTTGTCGATTCCCAGGTATTTGATGCCTTTCGTTGGTGCCCGCCGACGACGCTCACCATTCGCCTCCCGGACGGGCCGCTCCCGACGGGCCCAGTTCCGACGTCGAGAAACCCGCCGGGTCTTGCATTTGTTTTTTTGGAGCATCCAGAAGCGGTAGTGCTCCCTCGAGAGCTCGCCCATCTCCATGTGGGCCGCCTAACCACCGAAGAAGAGTGGTGTTTGGCCCCGTGGGCCATCGATGCGGCGACCGATGGACTTTGGGAACAACGGGCCGTTCCGCAGGAACATTTTGAGCTCGCAGCAGAGACGCTCGAGGCCCTTTTTTGGGGGCTCCACGACTGGGTCCACTTCCATCACCACGGCCCCTTCGAGCGCGTCGCGGAGACGGAAGTTCAATGCGACTTCGGGGCCCTCGCCTGGATCGCCTGGAATCGCGCGATCTTGCCCATCGATGACGCAGCGTTCGAACCGCTTGCAAAGGCGGTTGCCCGCCTCGCCGCCGCGCGCCTGGTCTTGGAAGACCTCCCGGTGCCTGCGTTCATCGAGACGCTCTTGTGCGAAGAAAAAAAACTCGGAAACGGAGCGTTCGAGCAGCATTTGATGGAAACATGCATCGACGCGACAACGGCGACTTGACCATATCCTTTCGGATCTGGGATGCTCATCAACGATGTCTGGCGGACCGCCCTACAAGAGCAACAGCTTCCCCCCGATGGAGGATGAGGCGACGTGCATTACGTCGCTCGCCAGCCTGCAGCAGGGGAAGGCGGGCCCGAAGACGCTCAACGCCTACTTGATCGTGCTCCAGGGCTCGAACGTCGGCGAAATGTATAAGATTGACGGGAGCGAGCTGTTCATCGGGCGCTCCGTCGGCGTGAACATCCGCCTCAACGACGAAGGCATCTCTCGGCGCCATGCGCGCATCATCAACGAGGGGGGCCAGCTCTTCATCGAAGACTTGATGAGCGCGAACGGCACCCTCGTGAACGGCGAGGCGGTTCGGCGGCAGCCGCTCCAGGACGGCGACAAGATCCTCCTCGGGTCGACGACGATCCTCAAGTTCACCTACCACGACAACCTGGAAGAGAGCTTCCAGCAGAAGATGTACGAGGCGGCGCTCCGCGACGGCCTCACGAAGGCGTTTAACAAGAAGTACTTCCTCGATCGCATCGAGACCGAGTTCAGCTTCGCCCAGCGCCACCGGTCGTCACTTTCGCTCGTGATGTTCGACATCGACTT
>JAAFHJ010000260.1 GCA_013298325.1 Myxococcales bacterium
TCTATTCAGACCCGGACCGCGATCCCCGATTTCACGCCGTGACGATTGTCGTTCGATGTGACGTCGCGCCGCCGTCGAAGGGGCCGATCAATTCGCTGGAAATTTTGGAAATACGAGCCTTTTCCGAAGACGAACTCCCCGCTGAGCTCGCGCTTCGGCAGAAAGACATGTTTGAGCAGGCCCGGACGGGAAAGGCCACCGGAGCGACGCTCGAGTAGCCCCTCCCGTTGAAGTGGGCCCCGCCGTCGCGCGCGACAACGCGCTAGGCTCAATTGCCGTGCGCCCGTTCAAGCAGGTCGTCGGTGGTGGGTTGGCGGTCGCCCTCGCGAGCTGCGGGGCACCTGCGGCCACGCAAGCGCCAAAATCTTCTATTTTATTCACTATTTTGCCAGGCTCCGGAGATACGGTGACCGTGGAGGGGGAATTTGTCGGCGTCGATGACGTCTTCCCGGAGCTCGCAACGCTCACCCCAGAACCGCCTCCACGAGGCTGTGCGAACCGCTGTCGCCTCCGCTACACCGTCGCTCCGCGTGCAGTCATCGCTCGCGAAATTCCGCAAGAATCTCAAACGGTTCTGCTCCCGTTCGGGCACCTCCTTGCGTTCCCTCGCGCGCCCGTCGGAACACCGGTCACCGTCACTGTTGCGCCCGAGACGCCTCTCCGCTGCGCGCTTCCGTCGCGCCCGTTCCCGGTAGAAAAGGGGTATGAAACTGGCTTCTGTCTATTCGGCCCCCAAGAGGCGACTGCTCTGGAAAAACCTTCGGAATATGTGACTCTTCATGCCCCACCTGGGCGGCTCACCCCGGCAAAGACGGCGTGGGCGTCGCATGCTCTTGAAGGGGTTTCACGCTTCTACCAGGGACCGATGATTCGGCCAGAACGGGCGGAAAAACTCGATTTGTTTCTCTGGACCACCGGACGACGGCGCGGTGGCGGTGATGCCGTACTTTTTGGCGAAGTTCACTCACTTGCCGGCGCAAGTGTCGCCCTCTACCTGCGCGACGACCGGGAGCCCTCTGGGGACGACTGGGTGCTCCCCCACGAGCTCGTCCACCTGGGGATGCCCTCGCTCCCCGCCGACGGTCGCGCGCTGATGGAGGGGGTGGCGACCTTCTACGAGCCTCAAATTCGCTGCGCTTCTGGCGATCTCGAGGAGGCTGTACTCTACAGGCACCTCGCGCAAGGGCTCCGTCGCGGTGCCGATGCCCTCCGCCAAGACCGGCAGAATGATTCACGGGGCTGGGGCGACATCGGCTCCCTCTACTGGGGGGGAGCCGCCCTTGTGGCACGTCTGGACGAGGAGGTTCGTCAAATGGGGAAGCTCTCGAGTTTTCGCGAGGTCCTTGCTGCCGATCATTCGCGCGGCCATGATGCGACGGAGCTCAACACGACGCCGCAGCTTCTCGAACGATGGAGCAGTTATGCGGGGAGTGACCTGCGGCAGATCTACGAGACATTTGCGCAAGGGGCCCAGGGGAAACACGCGACCGTCGCGCTCTCGATGACACCCTTTTTGACGCGTTTCGGCCTTCGTGAGGATGGAACGGTGATGGACGAATCGCCCCGCGCTCGCGCAGCACGCATGACCCTTTGTCCGCGCGGGCCTCGTGACGCCGCTCCCGGCAAATTCGCTGGCGGTCACGAATGAGCTTCGCGAGCAAGCTTGGCCGCGTAAAAATGCCGCCTGCGCCCGCGGCGACGGCCGCCACCCGCGAAACGCCCGCCGAAGCGAGCGGCGAGCCGTCGCTCCTCGACGCGCTTCGCGCAAAAATGGATGCGATTTTAGGAACTTCCAGCGATCCGAAGACACCACCCGTCGCACGCGCCCAGGATGATCTCCCCTTTGAGCGCCTCGAAACGCCAGCGGGCCCTCTCTATCGACGCACGATACGCGGCACCAGGAGCGACCGCGTCGGCATCGCCCCCATCGCCCCCGGAGCGACGGCGCGCGCCGATCTACTTGCATTGCTCGCCCTCGATCCTGCGATTGCCTCCTGCGACCCGGCCGGCGCCCTCTACCTCGACACGGAGACAACGGGACTCTCCGGCGGTACAGGAACGGTCGCCTTTCTTGTCGGTGTCGCGGTCTGGGAAAGGGACGAAGATCCTGGGACGTTTCGTCTTATTGTGGAGCAGTTCCTTCTTAAGAAATTGGGGGAGGAGCGGCCGATTCTCGAGGAGATTGCACGGAGGATTGCGCAAGCGACCATGCTTGTGACCTTCAACGGAAAAAGCTTCGACCTTCCGCTACTCCGCACACGCTTCCTGATGAATCGTGTGGAACTTCCAAAGGAACCGCCCCATCTCGACCTGGTACATGTCGCACGTCGTGTGCATGCACCCAAGGGGGCCGCGAAGCGCTCGCTCAAGCTTACCGGCATCGAACAATGGTTGCTCGGCCTCGAGCGCGTCGGCGATATTCCGGGGTCGGAGGTCGCGGCTGCCTACTTGCATTGGCTTCGCAGCGGCGACGATGAAACCATGAAGGCAGTCGTTGAACACAATCGCCTCGACGTCGCTACCATGGCCGCTCTTGTTGGAATTTACGGAGCCCCATGGTCTCCCGCAGGCGGGGCCTCCCGTGGCGAAGCGCGTCTTTCCGGGGATGATTTTGCCGGAATTGCTCGCACGCTCAAACGGGCCGGGCGCATCGAAGATGCCTACGCACTGACGGAACATGCGCTCCACGAAGGCGAGTCGGCGGCCGTGCGCCGTGCGCGCGCCGAGCTCGCAAAAGCGATGCATCTTCGAGATGTTGCGCTGCTCGACTTCGAAACGCTCCTTGCCAACCTTGACGCGGCGGCGCGGAACGGCGACGCGGGAGATGCGCTGCGGCTCGAACTCGCCAAGCTCTACGAGCACCACCGTCGCGACGCCTCCCAGGCGCTCGCGATGGCAAGCGGCGGAACCGGGGAGGGGCCAGAAGCGGAACAAAAACGAAGGGAACGCCTCCTTCGCAAGGCCGCTGCGTCTCCCGACCTCGCCACTCGCCGCGCCCCGGATGCCCTCGACGGCCAGACCTCGCTCTTCGGTGCGCCCGTCGTACGCAAACGGAAGTGAAGGGGGACTCGGGATGTGGTAGCCGCGCTCGGTATGTCTGAGCGCGAGATCGAGCGTTACGAGCCGGCGACCATCGAAGCCAAGTGGCAAAAATATTGGGAGGAGAATCGCACATTTGCGGCGGTTCGCCGTCCCGGCCACCCCAAGGCCTACATCCTCGACATGTTCCCGTACCCTTCCGGGGCCGGTCTCCACGTGGGCCATCCGGAAGGCTATACGGCGACCGACATCATGGCGCGTTTTCGCCGGATGAATGGCTACGACGTCCTCCATCCGATGGGCTGGGACGCGTTCGGCCTCCCCGCGGAACAGTACGCGATCCAGACGGGAACGCACCCGCGCGTAACGACGCTGAAGAACATTGATACGTTCCGGCGTCAGCTCAAAGCACTTGGGTTTTCCTACGACTGGGACCGCGAAGTCGACACGACGGACGCCGGCTACGTCAAGTGGACCCAGTGGATTTTCCTCCAGCTTTTTAAGAAGGGGCTCGCCTTCCAGGACGAGATTCCGGTCAATTGGTGCGCTGAGCTCGGCACCGTTCTCGCCAATGAAGAGGTCATTGATGGGAAGAGCGAGCGCGGCGGCTATCCGGTCAAGCGCGTTCCGCTTCGCCAGTGGATGCTCCGTATCACTTCCTACGCCGACCGCCTCGATAGCGAGCTTGACGCCAGCCTCGATTGGCCGGAGACCCGTGAAAAGCAGCGCCACTGGATCGGCCGAAGCGAAGGGGCGGAAGCGACCTTCGCGGTGGACGGCGATCCGTCGGCGAAGATCACGGTGTTTACGACGCGGGTCGACACGCTGCCGGGCGTCTCCTACGTGGTCGTCGCCCCCGAGCACCCGCTGCTCGACGCGCTCACGACGGCCGCTCAAAAGTCGGCCGTCGACGCGTATGTGCAAGTTGCACGGAATAAGTCCGACCGCGACCGCACCGATGCTTCCAAGGAAAAATCAGGGGTTCCGACCGGATCGTTCGCCATCAATCCGATCAACGGAGACAAAGTTCCGGTCTGGGTCGCCGACTACGTGATCGGAACTTACGGAACCGGGGCGGTGATGGGCGTCCCCGCCCACGACGACCGTGACCACGCTTTCGCGCGGAAATACGGCCTCCCGATCACGCAAGTGGTCTCCCCCGTGGACGGTTCCGCCATCGACGTGGCCGCTGCCGCCTTTACCGACGACGGCGTCGCCTTCCGCCTGCGCACCCACGTCGCAATCGCCGACGGCGTAGCGACCGCCGACGTCAAGAAGGCCATCGTTGGCTACCTGGCGGAGAACAGCGCCGGAAAAGCCCGAATTACTTACCGTCTTCGCGATTGGGTCTTCTCCCGCCAGCGCTATTGGGGCGAGCCGATTCCCGTCTACTTCCCCGTAGATGCCGCCCCCGGCGTCGACCCACGCGCGGACGGTGCGATCTTTGAAGTCCGCTTCGACCAGCCGATCGCCGTCGACGAAAGCGAACTGCCGCTGAAGCTCCCCGAACTCGACGACTTCAAACCGGGCGACGACCCCGCCGGCCCGCTCGCGCGCGCGAAAGACTGGAGATTCTTCCAGAAAGACGGGAAATGGTTCGCCCGCGAGACGAACACCATGCCCCAGTGGGCCGGCTCCTGCTGGTACTACCTCCGCTTCATCGATCCGAAGAATGAGACCGAGATCTTCTCCCAGGAGGCCTACGATTCCTGGATGCCGGTCGACCTCTACGTAGGTGGCTCGGAACACGCCGTCCTCCACCTTCTCTATGCCCGCTTCTGGCACAAGGCACTGTTCGATATCGGCGTCGTCAAACATCGCGAGCCCTTCATCAAGCTCGTCCACCAGGGGATGATCCTCGGCGAGATGGAACACCTTGGTTTCAAGGATTCCCAAGGAAATTTCGTCTCTTCGGACCTCGTCGTCGAGAATGCCGAACAGTCGGACACCTACATTAAGCAGGGCGATCCCGAGAAGGCACTCCTTGCCGTCGTCAAGTTCGACATCGAGAACCTCGAAAAGAAGGGGCAGGGCTTTGTGCTCAAGAGCAACCCGGAAATTCGGGTACTCAGCCAGTCCCAAAAGATGAGCAAATCGCGCGGGAACGTCATCAATCCCGACGACATCATCAAGAAGTACGGCGCCGATGCGCTCCGCGGCTACGAAATGTTCATGGGGCCCCTTGAAGCGGTGAAGCCCTGGCAGACCAATGGCGTGGAGGGCGTGCGCCGCTTCCTCGACCGTGTCTTTGTCGTTGGCACCGGAACGATCGGCGGCGACCTTGACGACGAGACCAAGCGGCTCCTCCACAAGACGATTGCGAAGGTCGGCCAGGACATTGAAGCGATGCGCTTCAATACGGCGATCAGCGCAATGATGATTCTCGTCAAGCACCTCGGCGCGCTTCCGGCAGTTCCGAAGGCGTCCATCGAGTCCTTCGCGCAGATTCTTTCCCCCTTCGCCCCGCACCTTGCGGAGGAGATCTGGGAGCGTCTTGGCCATAAGACCTCGATTGCACTGTCCTCTTGGCCGACCCACGATCCCGCGCTCCTCGTTGACGCCGAAGTAGAAATCGCCGTCCAGGTGAATGGCAAAGTCCGGGCAGCGGTAAAGCTCGCTCGCGACGCAAGCGAAGATACTGCGAAAGAAAAAGGGCTCGCCGAGGCGAAGGTTGCCGAATTCGTGACCGGGAAAACGATCAAGAAGGTCGTCTATGTTCCTGGCCGGATTCTGAACTTCATCGTCGCGTGAGGGGCGGCTTCACGGCCGCCACCCTCGTTGTCGCCGGGCACGTCGGCTGCGGCTTTACCCCGCTGCATGCCACTTCCGAACGCTCGGCCTGCCCGCCAACGACCGTCGTCGCCCAGGAAGGGGGGGCCGAAACGGTCGCGGCGGCCCTCGAAGGCGCCCGCCTCGCCATCCGCGAGGAGGGGGCCCGCTGCGGTACCGTGCAAGTCACGATCGTACGATCGTCCTACGGAGCGGGCGCGATTGCCGCCGTCGGCGGGTTTCCCCGCGCGCAGTCGACGGAAGTGTTCGCAACCGTCTCCGCGAAATGGCTGGGGGAGGGGGGACATCCGGAGGAACTCGCGCCGGTAACCGTCGTCGTGCCGGTGCCAAGCACATCGAACGCTCGTACGGCGACGCTTGGAGAGGCTTCCGCGATGGCGCAGGCCGCCTTCGAAGCGGGCCGCCGCGCAACCCTCCGAGCTCTCGGCCACCCGGTCGCGGGCGACGCCATCGATAACCAATAGCGGTCGTTGCTGAATATCGTCGTCCCCGGCGCCGTCTGCTACCTTCTGGTTCCAGCCGGAGGGAATCTTCCTCCGCCATCTTTTTCGAGGAGACTAACCCCATGAAGGCAGCACATATTTTCGCGCCGATCGCTCTCGCGACTGGCCTCGCAATTGCCGGCCTCGCCGGCTGCGAAATCGTCGTCGATGACGGGAGCGGCACCGACGATGCGTCGATTGCCACCGACAGCGGCGCCGACGGCTCGACCGCGGACGGCGGGCGAGTCTGTTCCGCGGAAATCGGCGCCGGCGCCATCGGCGCCACCTGCAATACGTGCACGAAGGCCCAGTGCTGTACGCCAATTGAAGCGTGCGCGAAAGACCTCAAGGACCAGAGCCAAAACGGCAATACCCAATGCGCCATTTATGGCGAATTGCTTCTCGAATGCGCGAAGAACAATCCGAACGACACCGGCAAGCTCAATGCGTGCAAGGCGGACGCGGACGCGGCCTTTGATAGCGCCTACGGCAACACGGCGAACAACAGCAAGTTCCTCTGGCAATCTTTCATCGACTGCGCGACGACGACCTGTGGCCCTTCCTGCAACTGACCCACCAGCACGAAACAAGAAGCCCGGCCCCCCTGTGGAGGCCGGGCTTCTTGTTTTCACGGGTCTCGCGGCGCGTGAACCTAGGATCGGAAGAGCA
>JAAFHJ010000267.1 GCA_013298325.1 Myxococcales bacterium
GTCCTGGCCGATTCCGTCGAGCAGGTTCCTCTCGTGAAGAAGAAGATCCTTGAGAACGACAAGAAGTTCGAGCTGCCATTCATCGCTGACGTGAAGACGGTTGCCGACTTCTTGCCCGGTACGTTGACGGCACAGAAGGCCAAGCTTGAAGTGGTCGACCGCATTCGAGATCGTCTCACGCCGAAGGTCCTTGAGTCCCTCACGCCCAAAGATCGCGCCCGCGCCGAGCGCCTGATGCCTCCCGAGGACCTGAAACCGCTGAGCGGCACCGACCTCCCGCCACTCATTCGGCGTCGCTTCGAGGAACTCAATGGGTCTGTCGGGACCGTAATGTACGTCTCATTTACCCGGCATCCGCGACTGCGGATGGGCCAGGATTTGATCCGCATCGCGGAAACTTGCGACAACCTCACCCTAGACGACGGGACCTTCGTTCAAACGGCGAGTACGTTCACCGTTCGCGCGGAGCTTGTGAAATCAATGGCCCACGATGGGCCGATCGCGACCTTCGCGAGCTTCTTTGCAGTCCTCGTGGTGATCGCCTTCTCCACCGGAAGCTTTCGCGGCTTCTCCGCGGTCCTTGCTGCACTCCTGCTCGGTGTAGTCGTGACCGTCGCCGGCGCGGCGCTCGTCGACATGAGGCTCAATTTTATTAATTTTATTGCGCTTCCGATCACCTTTGGGATCGGCGTCGAGTACCCGTTCAACCTGTTCGATCGCTCGCGCCTGCTGGGGGGCGATATTACGCTTGCCATGAAGCGTTCCGCAGGGGCGGTCATTCTCTGCAGCTTCACGACTACCGTTGGCTATGGCTCGTTGATCTTCTCAGACCAGCGCGCGCTGAAGAGCTTCGGAAAACTCGCAATGAGCGGCGAGATTGGGTGCATCATTGCTGCCCTCTTCTTCCTGCCATCGCTCCTTCGGCTCTGGCCGCAACGAAAGGCCGATCCTGCGCGGGCGGCCGATTGAAGATTCAGAAGTACCGATCAGGAAGTTCGCACGAATTCGTCGCGTCCGCATCCTGGCGGCGCGTCAATCTGTCACTAAGGGGCGGAAGCGGCTAAGGTCCGAACCGTGATGAATCGACGGCGCGACGACGAACTGCACCGCCCGGGGAGGCCGATGACCGAATCGGATCTCCCGTGCGCACCGACCTTCCGGATCGGGCGCTGGCGGGTCGATGCGAGCCGGCCGGAAGAGCCGGGCGCGGGGCTCTGGGTCGGCGCGGCGGTGCGTCTCCTCCGGAGCGGTGCGCCGATCGATGCGCCCGAAATTGCTGCGATTCGCACCGGTCTTGACGTTGAACTCCCACGGCTCGCCCGGGAGCTCGGACTCCCAGAAGCGCTGCTCGCTCGCCTCGAGCGGGACGAGGATTTCCTTGAGCCGTGGCTACGGCTGGCGCTTGAAGGCTACTTGCTCCGCCAGTGCCTGCCGGGTCCGCCGATTGGCGGATTTGAAGGGGTCTTCGACGAGGAGTTCGCCTGAGCGGAACCGCTAAAAGGTCTGGTCGACGAATCGGAAGAGCAAATACGGGGAGGTCGGCCCATCCGGATTGAGGAGAAGGGCCCCATCGCGCGCGTTGCCGTTTCGATGGATCAAGTGCGCACCGTCCGGGCCATACCCGATTCCGTAGACTCGAATTCGGTCCACATTTGCGAGGCGTCGCTCGATCGTGGTCGCGTTGGTGGTCCGAAACGCAGTGGAATGCACGTTCAGATTGGTCGCGTAGTCGAACCGCGGACGCACCCGCCAGCCTTCGCGGAAGGGCCCGCCAACGGGCGGCGCCTGAACTTCTGTCGTCTGCCCGTCGGTGTTGACGGCGACGTCGTAGACCGATCCGGCCATGAGCACTTGCAAGTGGACGTGGGTCCGGTCGCCGTTGCACTTGGTTACGCCTTCGGGAACGATCGCGACGAGACGCCCGTCCAAAATACCGTAGTCATTCGACAATTCAGTCCCAAATGCGGAGGTACACGCGCGACGAATCGGCGCGGCCCCGGCATCCGCCGGCGAACCGGCGTCTTGCACGGGCGGCGGAGGCGGCGTTGCGTCTACGACCGAAGTTGCGTCGTCCCCGGCACCAGCGTCGATCGCCGCCGCATCCGCCATCGTTTCGCCGGTGGACTCGCTACCGCAGGCGGCCGCAACCACCGGGAACGCCGCCAGCGCCACGAGGAGGTGACCGAACCGACGGAACGCGTGAGACGCGGGGTTGCGCATCGATCCTGACTAGCAAGAAAGGGCACGACGTGCGAGGACCGGTCGGGCTTTGTCTGCGTTCCGCGCATGCGGAAGCGGTCTAAACGGCTGCGAGCATGCCACGAACGACGGCATCACAAAGTTCATCAAACCGCGCGCGATCAAAGGCCGATCCCGAGCGCATCCAATCCCGATGAACGAGCGATGGATCACCCCGTTCTGCCGATCGATGGATCATTTCGCGGGAATCTGGGAAGTGCCCAAGCACATCCAGGTGATCGCCATAGCCGCACCAGATGAGCTCGCCCCAAATCTGCGAGCGGAGTGGCACCACACCATCGTTCGCGCGAGCCCCCGGCGACCGCCCAAACGTGCGCGCCAACATCGCCTCGGCGACCTCGCCCGCGAAGGGGGCCGCGCACGGATACCGCTCGTCGTAGGCGGCGGTAAGCTTCCACAGCGTCGCGAAAAGTGTAGAAGAAACGAGCTGCCACGGATGGAGGAGCTGCTTGGCAATCCCCCCCACGCTCGGGACGGGCGCCATCGCTGCTGTCGACTGGTAGCGCACCCCGGGTCGGTCCTCGATCCCCGCTTGGAAGAGGTCCATCGCCTCGGGTGACAACTGAATGACCGCCCCTTGGTCTTCTTTGATCGCTTCAAGGTAGGCGCGAACTTCATCGCTTCGTGCCGGCTCGAGGACCGAAAGTATCGCGTTTGTTGAGCGATCAAGGACCCCAAGTTCAATTCCGAGAGCGCCGTCGAGTTGGCCGACAAGACCAACGAGCGCGCTGACGGCGGCGAGCGGCGGCCTCCCGACGGAAAGCGCAATGAATGTGAGTGCAGAAAGCGCGTGAAGCATCCTTTGACCGCTGACGGTCGCAAAGAAGCTCGCAAGGGGCGTCCCGTAGTGGGGCGTCGAGAGCGTCGTCACCGTGGCGAGCCGCGGCAGCCAGTCGAGGGCTCCCCGGCTGATCGGGAGGTGGACCGTCGGTGACGCGACGAGGCGCGCGTCGAGCCCGCCGGTCGAATGTCCGAGCAAATGCACAGGACTTCCGTCGGTGCCAGCCGTCCGCGAGACGAGGTCAACCAGGCGGGCCGAGCGACGGCGAATCGACGCGGTCGGTGGGACCTCGACCGTATGAACGGCGACGTCAATCCCAGCCGCCGCGAAGCGGCTCTCGATCGCGCGACGGAGATGGACGAAGTAGTCGTAGGACGCGAGGCGCCCGAAGCCGAACATTCCCGGCGCGAGGTAGACGTGATGGCGCATCCAAAAACCTGAGATCTTAAAGGCGTTTAGCGACCGACGTATGGGTTCGGAGGGGGGGCGCCCCCGCCGTAGGGGCCGGGTCCAGTTGCGGCAGGCGGCCCGAGGGGCACGGGTGGGGCGGCACCAGGGCCCAGGGCCTGGGCCATGTGTCCCCAAAAATTGAAGAAAACGACCTTCCGCTTTGTATCGAAGTCGTGCATCGCAAGGAACGGGACGACGAGCCCCAGCGGAAAGACCGCGAGCGTGATGACGACTGCAAGGGCGAGGAACAGCGGCTCCACGTCGGCGCCGACGAGCGCCTCGACGGCGCTACCTTGGGGCCCCTGCACCACCCGCAACTGGATCGTTGGTGTAATTCCCCAACTATTTTTTGCGCCCCGACCGACGAAAAGACCTGGACTGGTCGGCGTCAAGCTCACGCCGAAGGCGTGGAACGCGGCGGCAGGGACGGCACGAGCGAGAGCCTCGGGCGGGACGGGAAATTGGCGGGCTTCGGTCGCTTCGTACACAGACGAAGACCTAGCGCGAAAAGCGCCGTAGGTAGAACCGCCATCACGAAAGCGGCCGATTCCGCGCCGATTGCATCGATCGCGCGACAAAGTGGGCGTTTTTTACCCAACAAAGCGAGGCGCACGGATATCCTCCAGCGCGATGCTTTGGCTCTCCAACAACGCCCTCGCCGCCCTCCGTGACAAACTTCGCACCCGTGGAAAGCGACCGGTCAGCGATTCGCCCCACTCCGTCGCGTCGCCGGAGCAACTCGCCACCCTCGAAGCGGCGCAAGCGCTGCAGCCTCTCTGCGACGCGATGTACCTGATGATGAGCGCCGACGGCGCCGTCGGCGACGACGAGCGCGAAGTCCTTCGCGGCGCCCTCCGGAACCTTTCCGAAGACGCCCTTCGCCTCTCGCACATCGATGCCATGATCGGCCGCTCAGAAGGATTCATTGCGGAAAATGGCCGAGAAAACACGCTAAAAGAGGTCGCGGAGGCGATCGGTGACGACCGTGCCCGTGCCGAGGTCGCTTTCGTGCTTGCGGCGGCCATCGCGTTTGCCGACGGCGTCATCGCCGACGACGAAAACGAGACCATCAACGCGTTTGCCGAAGCCCTAGGCCTCAGCGAAGAAGACGCGAACGGCCTTCTCGATAGCCTCGAGCGCGGCGAAGCCGGCTGAGCGTTTTCCGCGGCGACCCCTGGGCGCCGAGCGGAGACTCGGCGACCCCGCTACGCCCCCGCGGGCTGGCGACTCTTGTTTTCGTGCGCCCGTCACGGCGCTTCTAGCGAATAGGCACGTATGCAGGAACTTCTCGGCGGCTACCGAATCCTCGAGACGCGGGCGGCAGCCGCTACCGGGTCCAAAACGCCGTTTTACCTCGCGGAACGGGACGAACTTGCCCCCGGAATGCCGGCGGGAATGCGCTTTCTCCTGAAAGTATTGCCCCGCGAAGTTTTCCTAGAAATTCCTCCTGCGGCGGTCGCCCGCGAGTCGCACGCAGGCATGTCGATTGAGTCGTCGATTGCCGAGTTCGTGCGCTGGGCTCGTTGTTACGCGACCCTCTCCCACGCCGCGCTTGTGCGCCTTTTCGAGGTCTTCGAGTACGAGGAGCGGATCGTCCTCGTCCTCGACCCGCTAGAAACACCTCCGCTCGCGACGTGGCTTCAGCGCCTCTCCGCGCGAACCCAAGTCCTCGATGACGGGTCGATCGCGTGGATCGGCACGCGGCTTTTTGGGGCGCTCTCCGCCGCTCACGCCGTGCGTGATCCGGTGACCGGTCAGCCCACACCGATCGCCCATGGGGCGATCTCCCCCCAGTGCGTGCTCGTCTCCACAAGAGGGGACGTCCGCCTCTCCGGATACCCGTGGGTGGCGACGCCGACGGTGCTTCCCCCGTCGCGTTTTCACCGCGCCCCCGAACAGGCCAGGAGTGGGGTAACGACCGCAAGGAGTGATATTTATTCGGCCTGTCTGCTGCTTTGGGAGCTCTACGCGCGAAAAGGGGCGGTCCCGCGCACGTTAGCGCCTGCAGAAATCGACGCACGCCTCGCCGAGCCGAACCTCCCTCCGCTCGAAGTACTCCGCCCCGATTTGCCACCGCGGCTCATCGATGGGCTCCGCCGTGGGCTTGTCCCCGACGAACGGCTACGTGGCGCAACCGCCGGCGAACTCCTTGGACTTTTTCAAGAATTGTCACGCGGTGGTGAAGCGCGGCTCGCAACGACGTTGCGAACCTTGGACGATGCCCCACCGAGTCGCGCCCCTTCGAGTCGCTATCCCGGCGCCCGCGTGACGGACGAGTTGGTGAGCGACGCTGCGACGGTTGTAGGGTCCCACGACGCGAAGACCGTCGCCGGAGACGCAGCGGCCTACGGCGCGATTCCGAGCCCAGCCGCCCCGCTGCAGGCCACCGCGTCGGCGGCGCCAAGGCCGGCCCCGCGCCCGTCGGAAACCGGAATGAAAGCGGCGAGTCCGACGCCGCCTCGCGCGACGCCAGCAGTGCCGCGCGCAAGGCCGTCGCAACCAGGAATGCAGGCGCAGGCACGCGACGAGCTGGCACCGAAAGCCGCCGTCCCCGCGCGCACCAATCTCGGAAAGGCGACGCTCCTCGGAATTAGCGCCGCAGGGTCGGAACCGCCGGCAGCGCTTCCGCCGCCGACGCCCCGGCCACGGCCGCCGACGCCCCCCCCGGTGCGGCCTGCCGCGGCCGTGGCCCCCGCAGGCGGCTTTGAACGGCTATCTGCCGCAGATTTGCTCGCAGAAGCCGGCATGCCTGTCGGCGATTCGGAGCCGCCGGGCAAGCTTCCGTTCGGAACGAAGGGGCCCGAGCCGCGAACCCAGCGTATGCCCCCCCAACGGCCGCAACCGCCGGCCGGTCGCGCATCGCCCTCGGAGGCGGCAGCCGGCTTTCAGTCGTCGGTGAAAAAGGCCGAGGAGGAACTGGCCGCCCTTGGCGCGTCGAAGCCGCTTTTCGTGGACGACCCGTCGGAAACGGAGGCGACGACTCAGCTGCCAGCGCTCGACGAAAATGGGGCCCCGTCGCAAAAAGGGGCCGATTTCCTGCCTGGAAGTTCCCGCGATGTCGCGCTGCCCGTTGCTCCCCGCGAGCCATCCGCCCCGTGGGCGGTTGAGCCGCCGGCGCGCCCCCAGGCGCCAAGTGCGGAGATCTGGTCCCCCGCCCCGTCGATCCCACCCCCGGGCCCCGTTGCAGTCGGAGACCCGTTTGCCGCGCCATTGCCTCCGCCCGGCCAGGCCCCTCCTCTTGCGCAGCCATTCGCGCCGTTCGCTCCGAGCGAGGTCGCTGCGAACGCAGACGACGTTTCTGCGCCGATGCCCCCACCGGTTCTCCCCGCCCCGCCCGCTGCCTCGAAAGCCCCTCTATTTATGGGACTTTTTGCCGCAGTT
>JAAFHJ010000261.1 GCA_013298325.1 Myxococcales bacterium
CTGCTCGTCGGTGGGCTCCAGGGCCCGCCTTTTTCGCTGGCCCTCGACCCCTGGGGCGCCCTCCTCGTCAGCCTCCCGTCGGCCGATGCGCGCGGCGAAGCGCTCTACTTCGATCTCCTCGTCGCGCTCGCCTATTTGCGTGCAGACCTCACGCTTGCGGCGCTCGCACCGACCGCCGACGCGCTCCGCTCCCACGTGCGCGCCGCCCTCGACCGGAGCCCCGAACTACTCGCTTTCATTGACCCTTCCGAGCAGGAACCGGTCAACCAGATCCTCGTTCACGCGGCGCGTGATTGGGCCGGAAAACTGCCCGACGTCGAGACCTGGCTTGCCACGAGCCGCGAAGTCGCACTGCGCGGTGCAGTCACGCTCTGCGGGTCGGTGCAGGATGCACAGATGGCGCTCGGCGGCGTCCACAACGGCACCGGCCACCCGGCCCTCGCGCGCCTGTTCCCGTGGTTCGTCGGAGCCGAGCACGGCGAGCTCCGCAAGCGGCTGAAGGTCGCCCTCCCCGGCCCCGACGCGACCATCACCCTGTAGGCAATTTAGAGGGAAATCCCGGCGTTTTCGTGGACGATGCGCTTGACCGTGGCGAAGAATTCTTCGCCGCGCCCCTTGTCGTCGAGCCAGGAGGCGCCGTCGTAGGCGAAGTGCCAAGCGCGGTCTTTCGCGGCGAGCCAGAGCTGCTTCGTCGGTCGCTGGGTGTTGACGATGCAGCGGAGTCCGCTGGCGAAGGTGATCGTGATCACGTCGCCGGCCCGCTCGCAGTCGACCTGGTCGGGGTCGATCTCGGCGAAGAGGTCCTCGAGGGCACGGAGGGTCTTCTTCGCAGTCGCTTCGTAGTCGAAGTCGGTCATCGGGCTCTTTCTAGCGATGGATCAATTGAGACGGAGCGGAAGCTCCAACGTAAACGGTGCGATCGCCGCCTCGAAGACGGTGCCGTCGGGGCGATACATCTGGTAGGCGCCGCGCATCTCACCGCGGGGGGTCTCGAGGACACAACCGCTTGTATATTCGAAAGCTTCTCCCGGCTGGAGGAGCGGCTGCTTGCCGACGACGCCCGGCCCGCGGACCTCCTCCACCTTCCCGCTTCCATCGGTGATGATCCAGTGGCGGCTACGAAGCTGCGCAGGCGCATCGCCCGAATTTTCAATGCGTATTTTGTAGGAAAATACGTAGTGATGAGCGGTCGGCGACGACTGCTCGGGGATGTAGTTCGACTCGACGTGGACGGCGATTCCCGAGGTCTTTGCGGCGCTCTTCGGCATGGGCGACCGATAGCGGCGCTTTCCCTCGCCGGCAAGGGGCGTGGGCCTGCGTCGCTCAGGAGAGCGCGTAGCGCTTGAGCTTCTCGTAGAGGGTGCGGAGGCCGATCCCGAGGTGGGCCGCCGCCGCCTTGCGGTTTCCGCCGACCGCCTGGAGAACCTTTGAAATTTGCTGGCGTTCAAGCGCCTCCAGAGGGAGGAGTTCGTCGCGCCCCCCCGGCGACGGCGGAGGCGCGGCTGCGGCCGGGCGCCCATCGCTAACCAAGCCGAGCGCGAGCGCATTGAGGTGGGGCCCGTCGGCGAGGATTTTTGCGCGTTCGAGGAGGTTTCGGAGTTCACGAATGTTCCCCGGGAACGGGGCCGCCAGCAGGGCCTGCTCGGCATCCTCGGTAAGCGCGAAGGAAGGCCCGAGGAGGCGTCGTGCAAGTGGGAGCAGGTCTTCACGACGGTCACGGAGCGCGGGAAGCGCGATCGGAAATACGGCGAGCCGGTGATAGAGATCTTCGCGAAAACGCCCTTCCGTGACGAGCGTCCGAAGGTCGCGATGGGTCGCGGAAATCCAACGAACATCGACGGTAAGGGTCCGCCCAGAACCGAGCCGCTCAAAAGCCTTTGTCTCAATGACTCGCAGAAGTTTCGCCTGGGTGGCTGGCGAGAGTTCGCCGACTTCGTCGAGGAAGAACGTTCCTCCGTGGGCCTGTTCAATGCGCCCTTTCCGGGCAGCGACCGCCCCGGTAAACGCCCCTTTTTCGTGACCGAAGAGTTCACTTTCGAGGAGAGACTCGGTCAGCGATGCACAGTTTATCGCAACAAATTCGGAAGACTTGCGCGAACTATTCCGGTGAACGAACTGGGCAGCAACGTCTTTTCCGGTGCCGCTTTCGCCTTGGAGAAGGACGGTGGCTGAAGTGCTTGCGACCTTCCGAAGCGCACTCACGACCGGCAGCATGGCTGGGGCGCCGTAGGTGAGCGCCATTTCTTCTTCCCGATCGCCGCTCGCTCTTCTGCCTCTCGTGGCCGGCGACGGCGGTCCCCCTCTCGCCGGCGCCGCTCCGGAGGCCAAAATCGCGGCGCGTACCCGTTCGCGGAGAACGGCGAGACTCTCTAAAGGCTTTTGCAAATAATCAAAGGCACCTTTTCGCATCGCCTCGACGGCATTTGGGACGTCCCCAAACGCGGTAAGCACGATCACTGGCGTCTCCGGGAAGCGCAGACGCGTCGCCGCGAGAACCTCCATGCCGGACGCGCCCGGCATGCGCAGATCGGTGAGAATGACGTCAAAAGGATCGGCACTTTCAGCAATGATTTTCAGCGCCTGTGCCCCATCGATCGCCAGCACGACGTCGTGCTCGCGGGCAAGCGCATCGCGCAGGAACAGGCGGACGCCGTCATCATCTTCGGCAACAAGGATTCGCGTCATCCGTTCCTCCGCGGGAGAGACAGGCGAAAACGGGCGCCCGGAATGCCGGAGCGGTTCTCAGCGGTGAGCGTCCCGCCGTGCTGGTGGGCGATGCGACGGGCGATCGCGAGCCCCAGGCCGGTGCCCCGCGTGCATGTCGTGAAGAAGGGCTCGAAGAGCGCTTCGTGGTCGCCGGGCCCAGCAAATTTACGGGGAGCGGCGTCGCGCGAGGCGGTCACAGGGAGGCCGGGACCGTCGTCGCACACCTCGATCACGACTCCGTCGGCCTCCGAAACGATGGTCACCTCGACGCTCGCATGGGCGGCCAAGACGGCGTTTTCAAGAAGATTTCCGAGGGCGCACGCGACTCGCGCACCGTCAACCACAAGACGTACCGAAGCCGCCTCCGGCGCAAGGACGATTTGCCCGCGCTCGGCGGGCGAGAGCCGTTCGGTTGCCGCGGCGAACAGCGCAGCGATGGTGACCTCCGCGCAGTCCAACGGGGCGTCGCGGACGAACGCAAGCAGCGCCGCGGTGAGTCGCTCCATGCGCGTCGCTTCGGCGATCACGCGGGCGACGCGATCCCGGGAAGCACCCGTAACTTCATTCGTTTCCTCGAGATCTTCGGCAAGGAGCTGCGCATGCCCTTTGAGCGACGCGAGCGGGTTTCGGAGTTCGTGGGCCATCACCGCAGACATTTCCCCAAGGGCGAGCAGGCGCCGCTGGGCCTCCGCCTGGGAGGCGGTCCGTGCGGCGGTATGAATGTATTTTACAATCATTGCGGCGCTCCCGAGGAGAACAAGGACCGCAAAGGCGCCGACGAACGCCGCGCGCGTGAGCGTCCCGCGCAACGCCGTAGCGACGTGCGGGGTGAACTCGACGACCAGCAGGGGCGGGTCGCGACGAGGACCTTGCTGAGGTGGTCCCGCCATCGGCGGACGCCCCGCGGGCCGGCGGAAACTCGGCTGCACGATGCGCACCCCCTGGTCGGCGACCCGAAACGAAGGCGCCGCGTCCTCAAGCCGCCCGAGGTGGGGCGCCCCCGCAGCGAAGACCTCGCGCGTGCCCGGCCGCTCGTCGAAGGGTGCCCCCGCGAGCAAATTTGCAGGCGGGCGATCCGCCGGCGGTCGCGAACGGACGGGGCCGCGTTGTAGCGGGCCCGCCGTCTCTCGCGACGCCTCGTCTGGGCGATCCGCCGGCGGTCGCGAACGGACGGGCCCTTCCATAAACCCAATGTAGGTTACACCTTCCGGCCGAAACTTCTCCAACAGGCCTTGCAGCTTCACGTCTGACGTTGGTCGTTCGAGGTTGTCGTCGATCGCGCGGACGATCGCCTCCGCTTCGCCGCGGAGGAGCGCCTGGGAGGCCCCTTGAAGGCCCAACGCCGTCGTTGCCGTCGTCGCGACGAGCAAAATTGCCGCGACGAGCGCCAACAGCACCGCGCCACGAGCCGCGCGGTCCCAAGGGGTAGCGGGTGCCACGAAGAGTATGCTGGCACGTTGGAGGAGGGTACCGAACAACGAATCGCCTCCCGTCACCCGGCGACGCGGGAAACGAACCACACGCACCCAAGGAGGGCCGTTCCCGTCGCAAGAACGCGAAGCGCCTGGCGCTGTTGCTCGGGTTTGAGCGCCCGGTGGACGGCGAGCCCGAGAGCGAGGAGCGGCACCACGACCGCGAGTTGGCCGAGCTCAATGCCGGCATTGAACCCGAAAACGCTCGCCGCACGCCCCGCCCCGCCGACCTGCATCTCCGCAAGCGCTCCGGCGAAGCCGAGGCCGTGAACGAGCCCGCACGCGAAAACGATCGCGCCACGCACCGCGACCGTGCGGGTCAAAGTGGGCCCGCCGTCCCACAAATTTGCCGCGGCGGCACCGATTACCGTGGCGGCGATGAGCGCCTCTACGAGCACCGGCGGAATTCGGGCGAGACCGCCGACCCCGGCCAGCGCGAGCACAAGCGCGACGCTATGAGCCGCCGTAAAGGCCGTAAGAACGCCAAGTATCGCACGGAAGGGGCGCGGTCTGCGTGCAACGCCGAGAAGAACCGTGAGCAGAAAAAGGAGGTGATCGAACCCACTGCAAATGTGGGAGAATCCGAGCTGAAAAAAGTCGAGAAACAGGTGGTATTTGGAGCGAAAGAAGGCGTGCGTCGGCGCCGAAGGCCGCAGAACCGCCGCTTCGTTCTCCGGGTGCGGACCTCCTTTCCCTCGCGAGGCACGAATGGTGAGTTGACGCTCGTCTTCGGCCGCTCCAAACAGATCTGTTTCGACGCGAACATCGACCGGTTCGACGGAAAAATCGGCCTTAAATAGCAGCGTCACATGCCGATGATCGTCGGCCTCGGCGCGGGCCATCACGGGGACGAAGACCCCGCATTCACCGCCGTGAAATAGACGAAATCTTCGACCTGTTTCTGCAAGCAATTCTGTCTGATGAGTCCCGATTTCTGAATCAGAGAGATGGCCATCCCGGTCGTCGTCGTTCCGAGCGTCGAGGACAGCCGCCGGGACGGAGAGAACAACAAAGGCCGATTTTCCCAGTACATTTACCGTACCCTGCTGGGCAGGCATCATGTGGGCGTGCGCGCTCCGCGGGAGCGCGAGCGCACCCACAAGCAGAATCGCAAGGAGAATCGGCCACACCTTCAAAGCGGTTTGCCCTTGAGACAACGCTGAATGAAGGGGTAGGCATCGGTGATGTAGTAGTGGTACGTGCCCGTCGGATACTCGGGGGTCACACCGACGCGACCGTTACAGTCATCGAGGTCTCCGCTACCGGCGACATACTCGAAATCTTGCGTAAATGTCCCCATCGGAAAGGTTGAGACCGACGGACGACCTGCGTCAGGGTTTGCCTTCTTTTGCCAGCTCGGTGTTACCTTCTTGATCGCCGAAGTAGCGTCGGTGGCCTGCGAATAGCCATAGCGCGCATACATCGGAAATCCGTCCATCGCGAACCCGACAAGAATCATCGTTTGTCCCGCCTTCGCGACGGTGGTTTCCGGCATGCCATGGTAGTGGTATTGGCCGTTCGGCTGGACGTGGGCATTGTTTTCGTCGGTCCCGAAGACGAACGCTCCGCCCATCGCCTCCAGGTTCCACGGGTCGCGGCCCATCGCGGCGACGCAGCCGCCACCGGGGGCGGTAGAGGTCGCCGAGCTGGCGCACGTGCCGTCGGTCCCCGGATCAAACTTCACCGAATTGAGCGCGTAGCCGTAAGGCTGTCGGGTGAGCGTCGTGTTGCTCGCGGCGACCGTCCCCGCCCGCGGGAACGCAATGGCCAGGTTCTGGGCGGAGATCGGCGTCGCGAAATTTCCGGAGGTCACCGCGTGATCGGGAATCCCGTTTCCGGCGAGATTTCGAACACTTGACGTACACGTCCACGTCGCGTTGTAGGCAGAGTTGACCTTCGCGCTGCTGTTGAAGCCGGCAAGGGCGAGGGTGCACGGATCACTGGCGGTCGAGGCATCCCCGCCGCTTGCGTCGACAGGGGTCGATCCATCGATGACGGTTGGCGAAGCTTCCCCACCGCCGCAGGCAGCGAGCGGGAACGCGGCGAACATGCCGGCCGCGAGGAAAAACGGAGAGACAAACGGGTGACCGGAGGGCGACGATGGGTGCATCGACACGCCTCCACGCACGGTCGGTGCCAGCGGAAGTCCCTCGGAATTCTCAGGGCAAACAACGCCGTGATGCGGAATCCGCAGTCTATGGCGCCCGTCGGCGTGCGGAAATCGCAGCCACGTCAAGGCGGTCAAGAAACCGCGTGACCGCCTCCCACTTTTGGCGCTGCTGGGCGGGCGTTCCGAGGGCGTCGTAGGCGTGGATGCCTCCGGGCACAACAAGCAATTCCGCTGAAGTTTCCGTCGCTTCCAGCGCCTTCGCCAGGCGCCGCGATTGGTTGAGCAGCGGATCACGCGTTCCACAATCGATGAAGAAGGCCGGAAGCGGGCGCTGGGCGACGTAGCCATCTTCGAGCCAGGTGAGCGGGCTCAAAAACGGGTACTCTGCAAGTTTCTCGGTCACCTCGGCGAGGCCGCGCGGGTAACGACCGAGCGCGTAGGCCTGGGCGGAGCGGTGGGCCATGCGACGTGCGTACGGTTTGATTTTCGGCCGCGCGAGAGAGGCGCATCGATCGGTAAGATCAAGGAGGCCGTAGGTGGCGACTACGCCGACGAGACCACGCCCGGCGCCCTCAAAAAACTCGGCAAATTCAGACTTTTCGTCGCGGCGCGATGCAAGGAGCGCGAGCGCCGTCACGAG
>JAAFHJ010000265.1 GCA_013298325.1 Myxococcales bacterium
GAAAAGCCCTTCCAGGACGTCCCCGACGGTCGCCGGATGGAGAAGAAGTTTAAGCTTTGAAAGGAGGGGTGGCACGCCCGATTCGTTGTGTGAAGGCTCCGCGTCGCGGGCGGAGAGTTCCATCAGCCAGGCGAGGGCGGCACCGCGAAGACCGGGGAGACCGGCGTCGTCATGAACGTAACGGGTCAGCAACTCGCGCAGCGGCCCTTGCGTCGCCGGGGAGAGGCGTTCCTCGGCGCGACGAAGCGCAAAAACACCATAAAGAGCCGAACGTTGCACACGTGGAGCCGTGGGCACTTCCCCGCCGGGCGCCGGCGGCGGAGGGAGGCGTGCCCCCTCGAAGAGCCAAAGGCCCCGGTCGAGGGCCGCCCCGACGAGCGCCTCCAGCGGCGGGCCGTCGTCTGCCCCCTCGCGAGGGAGATCCATCAAATCCAGAAGTACCGAAAGGGCACCGCCGAGTTCGCCGAGATCACCTTCCTGACTCAATGCCGTTTGTAGCCGCGGCAGCAGGCGTCCACCGAGGAGGGGGAGCGCCGCTCGCCAAGCGTGGGCCACCGCCTCCGCGCAGCCCTTCGCCCCCGAAACCGTCGCGGCCCGCTCCTCGAGGAAGGCGCTCGCCGCCGTCGCGATCGTCGCCCCGTAGGCAGACGCCTCCAGGAGCGCCGGCTCAAAGTCGGGTCCGCGAACGGCGCGAAAACGGGCAAAACGCGCGGGGCCGCTCGCCCGGAGACGAGGAGGCGTCCACGTAATCCCGGGGATGCCGAGGAGGAGGAGCCGCTGAAAAAAGACGGCACGCGCCCGATCGCGCGCGTCCGCCGGGTCGATGGGGACCTCCTGGGCGACGGGGCCGAGAATAAGCCCAAGGTGCTGAAGTTCCTCGTCTACTGCGCGGAGAAGCGGCGGCCGCGGCGTCGCCGGATCGACGGTCCCGCGACGGTCCCCGCGGAAGTGTGCTTCGACGGCGGCGAGGATCGGGTGCGTCTCCGAGCCGTGGGGGGCGAGGACGTCCTCCTTCACGAGGGCGACGCGCACGGCGTCGAGGAGATCGCTCCGCGAAAGCGTGGAATGTGCACGCATGCGACGGAGCCCCTCGGCGGCGGTCGCGAGGGCGATCGCATCGGCGGGCGAGAGGGGGACTCTTCCTCCCGCAGGAACGGCCCCGGAAGGGCCACCCGACGAAGAGCGAGCCGGCCGCAGCGCTTTTACGAGGGAAAACAACGTCTCCTCGGCCCCCTTGGCGGGGCCCCGCTCCCAGAGGGTCGCGTAAAACTGGGGCCCCGGCATCCCCGAGGCGTAGCCGCGGAGGGCATCGAGGCGGGGGAACGAATAGGGGACGAGGTCGATACCAACGCGCGCGCCGGCGGGCGGCGGAGGTACCGGGCCGGGATCCCGCAGGTCCTGGCGGGTGAGGAGGCTACGAAGGGCCGGCGTGTGAAAGCCACCGGTAACAATGACCGCCGTCGCCGGTCGCCCCAACGAGGCGGTCGCCTTTTTGAGCCTTTGAGCGATCTGCGAAGCCATGAATGCTTCGCGCTCGGCATCGTCCGCACCAGCCTGCTCATCCCCTCGAAAGGCATTAAAAAAGCGCTCGAGTGCTTGCGCGTTCTTTTCGGGATTCTCTTCACATTCAAAGAGGTGATCCCACAGGCTATCGAAATCGTCGAAGCCGAGCTTTCGTGCGAGCCGCCCGATGTGGGCGCTCGCAGGAAGAGGCCCATCCGAGAAGCCACTTCGGCCGCGCGCCCGGTAGGAGGGGAGGTCGATGAAGTGGGCGGGGATCCCGGCACGGAGGGCGACCCACTCCGGGGAATGGGCGGCAAACGGATAGAAGCAGGCGAGCGGGGCTGCCTGGGCTGGCGCTGGCGGTTCTTGGGTGTCCTCGGCGTCCTCCGCCTCCTGGGCGTCCGCAGCGTGGTGCGTCCTGTCGGGGGCGACGTAGGCAAACAGGGCGACCGGCGGCGTGTGCTTCAAAGAGAACAAACCGATGCGATCGTTGAAATCGCTCGGCCCTTCAATCAGCACAAGATCGGGCTTCTCGCGGGCGAGCACCGCCGCCACAACCCGTGCACAAGCAGGGCTATGGTGCCGAACTCCTACGAAAACAACCCCACTCATTCGTCGAGGCGACGGCGCGCTTGGTAGAAGGCGCGGAAGTTCGGCTTTTCAATTTTTGCGATGCGCTGCTCCATGTAGCGGAGGAGCTTTGCGAGGTCTTCGCGATCGTCTTTGACGGCGGCACCGCCGAGGCAGAGGGCCAGATCGTCGGCGCTCGCGACGCCGTTCCCCAGGTAGTGGGCATGAACGCCGACCGCGCAGGCGACGCCGACCGCCTCCGCCGTCGAGAGCGCGGTGCCGGTGAGGCGATCGAGGGGGGAGCCGTCGCCGGTGCGCCCGTCGCGGAGTTCACGGAAGGTCGTCACGAGCACTTCAAGCACGTCGTCGCCGGGGGCCTCGGCGACGCCGACACGCGCAAGCTGGCGGGTCGACTCCTCACGAACGAGGGCCATCTCTTCCTGAAAGTCGGCAATCGGGAAGACAGTTTCGAAATTGAAACGGCGTTTGAGTGCCGCAGACATTTCATTGACGCCGAGATCGCGGGTGTTTGCCGTCGCAATGATGTTGAAACCATCGCGCGCAAAAAGCTGACTGTCGCTCCCCGGAAGCTCGGGAATCGCGAGGACGCGATCGGAGAGGACCGCGAGCAGCGCGTCCTGAACTTCCAGCGGACACCGGGTAATTTCCTCGAAGCGGACGATCGCGCCGCGAAGCATCCCCTGGTAGATGGGCGCCGGAACGAGCGCGCGCGTCGTCGGCCCTTCGGCGAGAAGGAGCGCGTAGTTCCAGGAATACTTAATTTGATCGTCGGTCGTTGCGGCGCTCCCCTGGATCGTCAATCGCGAGGTGCCACAAATCGCAGCGGCAAACAGTTCGGAAAGAAGCGATTTTGCCGTCCCCGGCTGGCCGACGAGCAGGAGCCCGCGGTTCGTCGCCAGGGAGACCATCGCCCGCTCGACGAGCGACGGGGCGCCGACGAACTTGCGACGGATCCCGCGCCCCTCATCGCCAACGACGAAGGTGCGCACCGCCCGCGGCGAAAGGCTCCAACCGGGCGGCTTCGGGCCGGAATCGTCGGCCGCGAGCCGTGCGAGTTCGTCGGCGTAGAGCACCTCCGCCGGCGGTCGTTGGATGGAGTCTGGAGGCGCCGCCGCTGCACTCGCTTTCTTGGCCGCCATCAGAGGGCCAAACCTTCAATTTCGCGTACCAATTCGCTGTACGCCGTCGCCGACAGCTCGCCGAACGTGACCGACTCGGCACCGAAATGCTGGCCCCGCGTGAGCGAGAGCGCGCCGATTTTTTGGCTCGACGGCGTCCCTTCGCTCCACCCCATGCAGATCCCGCCTTCGAGGGGGAGGTACACCGTGAGTCCACGGCTGAGCGGCTTCCAGATCGACCAGACCCAACCGGCATCTTCTGCGGGGCTCTTGCGCCAGCCTCGCGCCTCAAGTCCCAGGATTTTCCCAGTTTTTACCTCCACACCCTTGAGGAGTTCGAGGGAGGTCTTCGTCGCCTCGGCGGCGCTTCGCGTGTAGGTTGCACGCCCAAGCTGGTCGAAGGGCTGGAGGATGCCGTAGTCGGCGATGATCTGCCCCCAAGCGCCGAGGGTCGCCGCGTCGAGGGCGAGCCGGTGGGGAAGACCGACGACGGCCGACTCGCCGAGGGTGAAGGTATCGTCTTTTTCGTTGGCGAGAGTTCCGTCTTCGGCGACGCGGAAAGTCCCATTGATTTTGTCGCCATCGTAGGTGCACCAGACGAGGCGACGAACGAGGTGGATCACGACCGGGTGCTCAAGGAGGAACGTCCGGAAGACCTCGGCCGACCAGCGGCGCTCGCTGCACATGGCGAGTTCCAGCCGCAAAACCTGCCCGGCGGCGATCGCCTTGGCATCCTTCTTGAGCGCTTTCCAGCGCTCCACGGCGGCGGTCGCCTTCTCGGCATCGTCGCTCTTGCCCGGCTTCGGAAGGTCACTCAGGAGCTTTCCGTCGGGCCCCTTCAATGCAGGTTTGAGCGTCTCATCAAAGAGGATTTTGAACTGGCGCGGGCCGAAGTCGAGGAGATCTCCCCCGTCCTCCGCGAGATCAAAATCGGGGACGAGGCGATCGGCGAGCTCCTCGGCGGTGAAGCCACGGGCGAGGGCGACCGCCTCGATCTTCTCGCGCGCGCGCTCCTGAAGCCCTTTAAATTTCAGCTTTTGGGCAACGCCGTGGAGGTTCATCAGCGCCACGTCGGTGCCGATGCCGGCGAGCACATCGAGGCCGACGGTGGCACGCGCGTGGAGCGACTCACCAGGCCAGGCGCGAATGAGTGGCGTGAGCTTCCGGGCGGTGTCGTCGCTCCCGATCATGCCGAGTGCCAAGAAGGCCCAATTCTCTTTGTTGGGTGCCCCGGCTGCCTGCCATTGCTCAAAGAGTTCCCAGGCGAGCGCCGCAAGATCTCTCTCGTCGCAGGCCTCTTTCGCTGCGTGAATTCCAGGGAGGAGCGTCGCCGGAAGGATGACGACCTCCTCGCCAGAAATCGCACCGTTCTTGTCGAAGACCGGTTGCTTCCGCGACGAAGCGATCTTGCTCGCACGCACGCTCGTGAGGAGGATGCCAATCGCCGACGCGGGGAGGACCGTCTTCGCCCCCTTGAGGCGAACTTGCGGAAGATCCCGTACAAAATCGGGCATCGGTGCGATCTTCTTCGGTGCCCCTTCGGCGGCGAGTTTCTGGAGGTCCTTCGGGAGATCGGCGACGCTCGCGTCGGGGAGGCGCTCCTCGGGCGGCGCGAAGAGGAAGGCACGCGTCTTTGCGTCCATCAAATGGGCAAGTCGCGGCGCGAGGTCGGGGCGCGCGTGCATCGCTGTCGTAAGGGCCTGCTTGGCGAACGGGGCTAGCTTGCCCCCCGCGGCGGCGATCGGGGCGAGTGCAACAATGGCAAGATCGGGGCGCGCATCAAAGAAGGTTTTCGCGTGCACCGCCGCGTTCTTGTTGGCGAGCGCCTGGGCGAAGAGCTTCGCGCACGCGAGCGTCTGCACGCCGATGAATTGCTGGATGTTCCAGGCGTTGGTCGGGTCTTTCGCGAACGCTTCGAGGACGATGGGGGCGGCGGCGAGGCCGAGGCGCGCCAGGAGGCCGGCCTGCATCACGTAGTCGCCGTATTTCTTGGCGACTGCGGCGAGCGTCGGGAGATCGGTCAGCGCCTTCATCGTGGCGATGGCGAGCTGGGCGTCCTGGTAGCTCCCGCTCAACGTCGCCGCATCTTCGACGGCCCAGGCAGGATCCTGGGCGATCGCGTTGCACTCGGTCCGCTGCTCACGGAGCGTCTGCGTGGCGCGAGCCTTTGCGAGAAGCGCGATACCGGCGGCCCAATCGGCGCTCGGGATCCGTGCGCGCATGGCGCCAAGCGCCGTCGCTGCCCAGATGCGGCAGACCCAACGCTCGCCGGGGTTGACGGGGACGAGGTAGCGGGAACCACCGTCATTTTCAGTAAGGAAATCGAGACATCGGACGTAGGCATCGACGGCGAACGGGAAGCCGAAGGCTTCCACCAGGTAGTTTGCGACCTGCGAGTCGCCAGCGACACAAAAGAGGAGCGCCGCCTGGTCGCGATCGGCGCTTGCGAGCCCCTTCTTCGCCTTGAGCGCGGCGATCACCGCCTCGGTCGCCCCCTTCATCGCGGGAACCGTCTTCTTGAGGCCCTTCGTAAGTTCCGTAAGAAGATCCGAATTGTAGCCGTTCATCGTCGCAAGGACGCCGGCAATGCCGGACGGCTCGGCCTCGGTCGCCTCGTCTTCGACGGCCAGCACGAGCTTCTCCTCGGGCGTGTACGGCTCAACACCCGCGAGGTCGATCGGCGCGGCGGCGACCGGCGTGGCGACCGGGGGCAGCGGAACATCGGCAACCTTCTCGGGCTTTGCCGGCGTTACCGTTTTTGGGGCTTTTTCTGCTTTTTCTGCCTTCGCAGGCTTCGCCGTGGCGGGCGGTGAAGGCGCGGTCACTGCTTTCGTCTCGGCGCCCTCCGGAACGTTCGGCGCGCCTGTTTCCGCGTAGCCCTTCTTCGTCTTCTCTTTGATGAGCTTGTCGTGCTCGGCGATCGCCGCCGCTTCCGTCCCCAGCTCTTTGAGTTGGGTCTGACCGGCGGTGCCGATCTTCCCAAACGTGACGCGGAGCTCGGCGCCCTCGCGGCTGATCTGCCAGAATTTGTTCGAAGACCCGTCGGAGAACTCAAAACGGCGCATGGTGCCGGCGAGGATACGGCCGGCGGCAAAATGGGAAAGTCAAAAGCCGTCAAACGGGCGTTCAGTCGCCGAGAATGCCGAAGCTCCACTCTTCGTTCGGCTCTTCGAGGCCCTGGCAGGCGGCGGCGACGCGGCGAAGGAGGTGAGCTTCGGCGCCTACGCCATTCACCGCGACCGCCATGTGGCCCGGCCAGAGCCAGGCGCGCGCCTCTGCGACGCCGTCGATGGCGTAGACGCGCTCCAGTACCTTGCGCACCCGCGGGTGCAGGGCACCGTGCGCCCTTCCGAAACCCGAATCCATGTGAAGGGCGGCTCTACGCGGAAAGCGCCTCTTCGGCGAGGCCCCATCGCACGCCGCGGTCGCTCACGCGCATCTCGGTGGCGCCGAGGCCATCGAGAATCGCTTCGACGAGGAGTGCACCGGCCACGATAACGTCGGCGCGCTTCGGGGACAACCCGGGGATTTTCCCCCGGGTTTCGCAATCTACGGCAGCGAGCTGCGCGAGCGTCGCGGCGAGCGCCTCTCGGGAAAAATGTGCACCATGCACCTTTGCGCCGTCGTAGACCTCCATCGCGCGATCGACGGCGACGAGGGTCGTTACCGTC
>JAAFHJ010000262.1 GCA_013298325.1 Myxococcales bacterium
GCGGGGGATACCGGCTGGCAGTGAGCGGTCGGCGCGAAAGCAAAGGCCCGAATCTTTCCTAGATTCGGGCCTTTTTCTTTTGCGATTCCCAAACGTCTCAACCAGGGATTCGCCCCCGCTCCTCGACTTCGACGAGCCCGTGGGGGGAGAGGACGACGTCGAAGACCGGGAGCCCCTTCGCGATGCGGCCGAGGGTCGCTTTGAGTTGGAGGCGGGCGAGGTGCTCCATCTCAATTTGGAGGTCGAGGGGGCTCGGCGGCCGCGGGAAGATGTCGCGCTGGATGACGAGGAAGTCGGCGAGCTGGCGCCGCAGGTAGGATGCGACTTGGGGATGGTTCACGAAGGCCTGCACGCTCCCGACCGAGGGGGAAACGAGCGGGATCATCGAGAAGGACTTCACATCCATCTCGAGGCGGATGTTGAGGACGGCCGCCTCGCCGTGGGAGCCACCCAGCGGCACGTAGTCGGTGTGGGCGTCGTCGGCCCAACGGGTGCGGAAGAAGGCTCGTAGAAGTGCTTGCGAAAGCTCCTTTCGAACGCCGTACTCTTCCCCATTGAGGAGCGCATTTTTAATGTGCCCGCAGCCGATATGATTCGGGTCGCTCGCGATGCCGAGGAGCGTGTGATGGAGTTCGGCCGGCGGACGCCCCCAGAAGCTGCGCCATTCGGTCTGCGAGGAGAAGCCGGCGGTCGCCGCCTTGGCGCGCGGGTCGGCCTGGACGGCGGCGTTGGCGTGGTCGGCGGCGTGGGTGTCGGTGTGGAGGTAGAAGTCGCCGAAGACGTCAATCCGTCGAGAAAGCAGTGTTTTTAGCTGGTCTTCCCGGAGCGGTTTTCCGGTGAGGTGCTCGAGGGCGGAAAGCGCGAGGAGGAACTCGCCGGCGTCGCCGCCCGGGGTGCCGATGAGGCCGCTGTCGTCGCGGCCGTCGACGCAGGAGACGTGGCTGTGGACGAGGAGGGCGGCGAGCTTGATCCAGCGCACCGTGAGCGGGTCGCCGACGTGCTGCTCGACGTCGCTCTTCGTCAGGTAGCGGGCGCCGCTGTTCTGGACCCGCGACTTCAAATCCCGGAGGACCCCTTCCCGCTCCAGGATCCCCTGCTCGCGGATCGTCGCGTAGCCGAGGTCGCGCCAGGCGACAATGCCGCCGAGCATCGCCGCAACACGTTTAAATCCAAGCGCTTCCAGCGCACGCGTCGCTTCGACCGCCCGCTCGCTGCCCCGCGAGATCACGACGATCGGGTCGCCCGGTTGGAGCTGGGCGGCAGCGTCCGACAGGCGCCGCGTCGGCACCCAATCGGAGCCGGGGACGTGCCCGAGCGGCCCAACGAGTTCGTCGGCGTCACGCACGTCCAGCAGACGGACGCGGCGCCCCTGTTGGACGACGAAGTCGGGTTTGACCAGGGAGACACCGAAGGCCGATCGGCGGGCGTTCTCGTCCCAGTTTAGCTGAAAGAGTCGCTCGTCCTCATTCGGGAGGGATTCGCCTTCGTGATGCGTCGTTGCAGACATGACGGCCGTTATACCCGAGTCCCACGTGGAGGGGGCTCTTTCAGACAGGTATTCGAAGTGGCCAGAAGTTCCTGCGCAAATTCAAAGGTCCTATAATCGCTTGACTGAAATTTTGGAAGTTCGATACCCTGCGCCCCCCGTGCTTCTCCCCTCCCGCCGACTATTTGCCTCGATCGTCGCCACCTTCTCATTTTTATTCGCTGTATTTGCGCACAGTACCGCCTACGCGGAGGCGCCTCCCCAGCAGACGACGGTCGGCGTTTACGTGGAGCAGGTCTCCGCGATCGACCTCAAGGCGAACACGTTTACCGTCGACTTCTGGGTCTGGTTTCGCTCAAGCGGCCGCTCAATGTCGCCGATCGAGAGCTTTGAGATCATCGAGGGGCGGGTCAATTCGAAGTCGAACATCATCAAGAAGAAGCTCCCCGACGGCCAGGACTATGCCGCCGCGCGCATCAACGCGACGATCCATCGTCAGTGGGATCTTCACCGTTATCCCTTCGACGATCATACCCTGGAGATCGCGATAGAAGATGCCGACCTCGACGTCGGTCATAGCGTCTTCGTCGCCGACGGCAGTGGCCAAGGCCTCGATCCCGACGTCGCCGTTTCCGGCTGGGACATCACCGGCTTCCGCTCGTCGGTGACCGATCACTTGTACCATTCGAACTACGGCGACACATCGCTCACGCTCGGCACCGAGACCCGGTACAGCCGCTATGTCGTCGACGTTGACGCAAAACGCCGCGGAATTGCGCGCTTTTTCAAGGTCGTCTTCGCCCTCCTCGTCTCCGTATTCGTCTCCTGGTGCGCGTTCTTCATCCGCCCGAAGGATGCGAGCCCACGCGTCTCCGTCTCCGTCGGCGCCCTCTTTGCCGGGGCGGCCGGCACGATCGCGATCAACAACGCACTCCCCGACATCAACTACCCGACGCTCACCGACAAGACGATCTACCTCTGCCTCGGGATGATCCTCCTCTCCCTCTTCGGGACGGTCATCTCGCTTTCGCTCCACTACTTGGGTCGCGAAGCCGACCATCGGCGCATCGACAAAGCGGGTGCCATCGCATTCCCGCTGCTGTTTGCGGTGCTCCTCCTGATGGTCGTCCGATGAGATTGGCGCGTATTTCGCCCTCCCGCATCCCCGACCCCGGCTGGCCAAAGTTCTAGTGGTAGCGCCCCATCAAAGGAGTGTGTCGCAGATATTCCGGGTCGGAATGTCGGGATCTGCGACGCAGGAATAGTTCTTCGGGCAGGTGCCACGGCAGGCTTTTTCGCCGAGGCCACACCCCTGAGCCACGAAACCGCAAGTCACCGGGCAGGCGTTCGGGCGGCACTCGGCGCCGCCAAAACAAACGGTGCCCGCAGTGACCGGCGCACAGGCGAACGTCCCCCCGCAGCCGTCGGGCACCGTCTGGCAGGGCTTGCCGGCACAGGCGGTCGCTTGGGCGATTTTCGTGCAACCACAAATATTTGCAGCACCGCCGCCGCCGCACGAATCGGGGAGTTTGCACCCGCCACAGTCCCACGTACCGCCGCAGCCGTCCGGAAGCGCCGCGCACTTCCCCGCGCAGACGGTCGCCTGAGGCGTCTTCGTGCAGCCGCAGACATTGGCGACGCCCCCACCGCCACACTTGTTCACGCCGCTACAAAGTCCGCAGTCGAGGTTCTGTCCACAATTGTTGGGGATGGTGCCGCAGTTCTTCCCAAGATCGGTGCAGGAACTGCAATTGGGGGCTCGCGCTTTGCAGGCAAAATTATTGTTGGAAAAGATGCAGTCTTCGTTGGAGGCGCAGCTCCCACAGGAGAGGGTTTCTCCACAGCCGTTCGGCGCGTTTCCACATTTGTTCGTGCCGCATACAGCCGCTGCCGATTTCGGAACGCAGGTCGGCCCTCCATCGGTCACGTTCCCAGCGTCACGAGGCTCCACGAACGCATCGATGGCGCCAGCGTCACTCGCAGGCTGACCACCGCCATCGAGGCCGGTGGTCGCGTCGGTGCGTTCCTCGTAAACAACCGACGTTTCCTCAAGGCCAAGGACGGCGGCGCAGCCCCCAAGCACCGGTGCTAGCGGCAGGGCGGAGAGGAGCAGGCGGCGAAATAGCGCTGTTTTCATTGAACATTCCCAATCACGCAGCGGTTTCGTGTCGCCGTATAGACGTCACAGATGCGGCCGACGGGGCACGTCCCGTCGCAGGGAATTTCACCGAGCCCGCACCCTTGATCGACGAAGCCACAGACGGTCCCGCATTTCGCCGGCGAGCACTCGACGCCGTTGAAGCAAACGTTGGTGCCGGTCGCCGGGCACGCATAGCTCTTTCCGCAATTGTTGGGGGCCGTCTGGCACGCTTTCCCAGCACATGCGGCGGCGATCGGCGTAGGTGAGCAGCCACACACATTCGAAATTCCCGCCCCACCGCAGGTCGACGGCGCCGTGCATCCGCCACAGTCCCAAGTGCTGCCGCAGCCATCGGAGATGGCGCCACACTTCCCGGCGCAGGCGTTTGCCTGAGGAATTTTCGTGCAACCACAAACATTTGCGGCACCACCGCCGCCGCAGCTGTTCGGGAGCTTGCAGAGGCCGCAGTCGAGGTTCTGCCCGCAGTTGTTGGCGACCGTTCCGCAGTTTTTTGCGAGGTCGGTGCAAGAATTACAATTGGGGGCCCGCGTTTTGCACGCAAAGGTATTGTTCGAAAAGACGCAATCTTCCGTCGGCGCACACGCCCCACACGAGACGGTTCCGTTGCATCCGTCGGGGGCGTTTCCACATTTGTTTGCGCCGCACGCGACCGCCGCCGCCGCCGGAACACAGCCAGGTCCGCCATCGCCACTTGGCGGTGCGGCATCCCCGGGGGCCCCGTCGGCCACCGGCGCCGAGGCCTCCGCCGGCGGGACGGCACCGTCCGGGCTCGGTGTCGTCGCGTCGGCGCTTTCCAGCGTCGCGGAGGACTCCTCGATGCCGATAAGGGCGCCGCACGCGGTGAAGGCGAGCGCAGGCAAGAGGACGAGCATCGGACGCAAAATCTTCGTTCTCATGGTTTTTCCCCGATTCGCAGCTTCCTGCAAGACTGTCGCACTTTTCCCGCGATTGCCGCAAAAATGTCCCATTCCCAGGCAGGCGATCTCCGGGCACGGTTGCCGCCATGAAGCAGCCCCCCCGCGCGCTCCCCCTGCTCCCCCTTGTGCTCGCCGTCGCCTGCGGTGGTCAACCGGCGGCCCCTCCTCCGCGGACAGCCCCGCCGCCGCCGGCGCCGCAGGCGAGTGCGCCCCCCGCACCGCCAAAGGCGGTCACCGCCGGGCGCGTCGCGGTCGTCGAGCCGCCGTCTCGAATCGCTTGTCGTTTTGAACACACGGGTCCCCTTCCCGGCACCTGGAAGCTCCGACTGAACCCCTCATCGGGGGCGCCCCCCTACGCGTCGATCGCCGCTGCAAAGCGCGCATCGGTCGCCTTCCCCGTCGGCCCTTTTGCAAGTGCTTTCGTGAAGATCGGCGTCGGTCCGGCGACTGTGGAGGGATGGATCGACGCGGCCGACGCCCCCCTCTACCCGCAGAAGGCGGAAGTCCTCGGTGGTGGGGTCATCCCGATGGGGGAGAGCGCGGTGACCGTCCTTGATGGTGCTGTCGACAGCGTCCACTTCCGGGCTTCTCTCGATGAGCACGCGAACCTTTCCCCCATTGAGAGTACGCTCCCGTGCGCCTATTTCGGAACAACGCCCGGGGCATTTGATGCCACGAGCGCTCTCCCCGCCGGCCAAAGAAGTCGCGTTGCGGTGCGCATCGGACCGCGGCCACTCTACAAAGAAGCGACCGGCGAAGCGACCCTCGGCACGCTCGTCGGCGACACCGCAGCCCCCTACGCATTTTCGGTCGGCGCGAGCGCATCCCGCACGCTGGTGGCATGGCCGGCCGGACCGTCGCTCGTGTTTGGCTACATGGAACGGAAGGACGTCGCCCTCGGGACGGAGACGAAGACCGACGTGGCGGTGGGGCAGAAGCCGGCGATCAAAGCGCCCCCGCATCGGGAAACTGGCGTGGCGACCTTTCGTGAAGTCCGTTGCACGGAAGACCTCCCACTTGTCGCGGAGGTGGACGGAAACAAACGGGAAATCGGGGCCATCTCCACCGGGGAACTTTTTCAAGCAGGCCCCGACGTGAACGGCTTTAGCCTCGTCGCCTTTCCGAGCTCGGACTTGCTCACGAGCGACGCCGGCAAGCTCCTCGTCGCCACGACGAACCTTGCATCCTGCAAGTAATCGTCTCGGCACGCTTGCCACAAAAAGAGAGAGAGCCTTCGCCCGCAGCTAGCAGGGCAAAGGCTCTTTCTTTTTGAATTCCCGAAGGTTCAGACGGAAGCGTCGTCGTCGTCGAGGAACTCACCGTGGCACTTCTTGAAGAGCTCCCCAGATCCGCAGGGGCAGACTTCATTCCGTTGGACGGCGGGCTTCTCCGGCTCGGGGATCGGCTCCGGGGCCGGAGGCCGCAGCGACCGGGCGACGTCGTCCCCTTCGTACTCCTCGCCGCCGGCCAGGAGGTGGAGCTCCTGCTGGCGAACGCGCGCCGCTTCGAGCGCCTCGCGTTCGGCGGCGGCGATGTCGTCTTCGCGGCGGAATTTCACGGAGAAGAGCTGGGTCACCGCGCTCGACGTGACCGAAGCCATCATCGTCACGAAGAGGTCGTAGCCCTCCTTTTTGTATTCCTGCTTCGGGTCGCGCTGGCCGTAGCCGCGGAGCCCGATGCCGTCACGAAGGTGCTCCATGTTCGTGAGGTGCTCGACCCATTGCTGGTCGATCTCCGTCACGTAATAATGGCGGAAGACGCGGAGGAACAGTTCAGTCCCTGCCTCTTTTTCGCGATCCAAGAAGGCGACTTCCGCCTGCTTGTAGAGTTCGTGAGCCAGGTCAAAGAGATCGCCAATTTCGCTGTAATTGCCGGTCGGTTTGATGCCAAAGTGCTCAATGAAGCCCTGGCGGAGGCCCTTCCAGTCCCAGTCTTCGAAGGGTTTGTTGCGCGGGCAACATTCTTCAATGATGGCACCGATGCAGCCGTCCATGATGTCGAGGGCGCGTTCGCGCTGCTCGGTGAGGCTCTGCGCGATTTCGGCGACGAGGCGCTCGTGGAGCCCCTTCGGATCGTCCGCTTCCGACTCCTTGTAGGTCGTCTTGAAGCCGTAGAATTCGTAGATCTCCCGCTGAACGCTCTCAAGGCTCTCGACGGTGGCGGCGTCGTCGAGCTTCGAGGGGCGCGGTGCACCGCGAAAGGTCGCCGCGTCGTTGCCGGTGCGGGTCTCTTTGCTCGTGCAGAACGCGAGCACCATTTGGGCGACGGTGTCCTTCACTTGATCGCGAAGGTGCGGAAGTTCCTTGATGTCCCGTCGGCGGCCCGTCGGCTTGCCTTCGTCATCGAGGATTTCGGGG
>JAAFHJ010000263.1 GCA_013298325.1 Myxococcales bacterium
CCCTTGGCGGACCCCCTCCACCGTCGCCCAAGGGTCGGCGCTGGGGAACGGTGGCTCCATCCGGCGCCCGGCGAGGGCGCGAGGGCCATGAAACGGGAGGATCGGCAGGGCGACGTCAAAACCGCTCCGAAAAAGCTGTTCGACGCGCAGGGTGCGCTCTTCCAGAGGACTTCCGCCGCCGAGATAGCCGTGGATCACAACGAGGGCCGGTCGCGGACGCCCGGCGAGATAGAGCCGCGCGCGCGCGTAGCGATTGTCGCGCGCCGCCTGAAAGAGCCCCTTCGCCTCGGCCGCCAGCGGCACATGGGTCGAGTACCACGTGACGTCGCGATCGCTGGGGAGCGTCGGGGCGGGATAGCTCGGAAACAGCTCGGCGTCGCTCTTCGACGCGTAGAATGCCGCGGCGCGAGCGATGGTTTCCGCAGTGCCTACATGCTGAGAATCGCTCGTTTTTGTCATCACGCGCACCACCGACGTAAACGCGCGGTCGATGCCGCCCGCGACGCCGGTGATAAGCTTCGACTTCATCGAACGGCGCGTTCAGTCGTTGGGCGGGAGGCCGTTGCAGGGGGTGGCGATCGCGGCGCCGTCCTTCGAACAGCCGCTCGGGGCCGCTTCGCCGAGTGCCCAGTGGGCAAACCAGCCGGTCGCCTTTCCGGACGATGCAGGAACGATCCCGCCATGGTCCTTGCCCGGCTCCACGCACCACGTCGGCGCCAGTTTGTCAGTCTTTTCAAGGCGATCCTTCGCGCACGAGATGCGGTCGGCGCCGATGGTCGCGTCGGCGGTGCCGTAGCTCACAACGATCGGCACGGCGGCCGCCTTGCCGGTGATGTTCGGACGATCGCCCGTGTAGCGGGCCTTCCACTTCGCGCAGACGGCGGGGTCCTTTGCGTCGGCGCAGGCGGTGTCGTAGACGGCCATTCCACCGACGGAATCGGCAAAGCTCGGGTCAAAGAGATCCGAGGCGTAGACGGCCTGGCTCGAGATATCCGGGTACGCATCCCCGAGGCATTGATTCTCGACGAATTTCTTCGCGACAGCCTGGAATTCCGGTTTGAACATCTTCACGCCTTCGCCGGGGCCGTCGAGGAGTTCTGCTTGCGTGTAGTGGTACCACACGGCGATGGCAGCGGTAAGTGGTGAGCTTTGAACCGTAATTCCGAGTAGGCTGAGCGCACTCTTGTTCGTGAGAGCACCCCACGAACGGGAAGACAGCCAAAGCGGCGCGTGAACAAACACGCCGGTTACCTCGCCTTCAACCCCGTAATCGTTCGAAAGAGCGAGGGCCGATAGCGTCGTATGTCCCCCCTGGCTGTGGCCAACGAAGAGGTTCTTCGAAGAAATATCAGGGAGGATTTTGCGAATGGCGCGCGTCGCATCGAGCGTCGACTTTGCGACGTCGGCGGCGACCGCATAGCCGCTCGGCGGGTTCCCGGCGGCGCCAAAGTTCGCGTAACCGGCGAGGTCGGGCGTGATCACCGGGAAGCCGGCGCCAACCGCAGACGCGATCATGACGTTGAGCGAGTCATCGGCCTCCGTCGGGTCGGCCTTCGTCGCCGCGCATTCCTTCCCTTGGCCGCGCGTTCCGCGAGAGACCACAACGGCCGGAAGCTTCGACCACTCGACGCGCGGCTTGGTCGGGACGTGGAGCCAGGCGCTCGCGACGACGCCGGTGTTGTTCTTGTCGCCACGCTCAGTGCGGTAGGAAATCCGATAAACGGTTGCACCGCTCGTGACGGCAGGACCGTCGTATTTCGCAGTCGTCAGAAGCTTTTGGAGATCTTCAACGCTGCGATCGGTGTCCTTCGCGAACTTCACGATCACGCCGCGCTGGGAGCGATCGTACGCGGGGAGCGTCCCCGGGTCGGCGTAGATGGAGTCGATCGAATCCTTCGCGTCGGCCCCGAGACGGAGGGCGAAGGGATCGGCAGCGTCGTCCGACGAACAGGCGAAGACGGTGGCGAGCATCGGGACAGCGAGCAAGGCGAAGAGGGGACGGCGCATGGGATTCTCCGGTGTAACCGACGGGGGACGCTTTGGCGACCGAGACCGCGAATCAAAAAAACGAAAGCCGCGCTCAGGAACGAGGCGCGGCTTTTTCGTAATCATCAGAACAAGTTAGAACGTGTACGTCGCGTTGATGTTCAAGAAGCCAATTTGGCTCTTGTAAACACCGCCGCCGCTCGGCGACTTCGAGGGGGCGAGGTACTTGTTCTGCTTGGCGTCGTTCGTGGAGTCGACGGTCAGAAGGGCGAGATGATTGTAGGATGCACCGAAGGCCACATGCTTTGAGAGCTCGTGGTGGACGCCGGCGGCAAACTGGAGCGTGAACGCATCGATGGTCGAGGCGTCGATGGTCCCCTTCGGGACGGCCGACGTCGAAAACCCCGCCGAGCCGAACAGGTCGGTCTTCGGTCCGATCTTGACGCCTGGTCCGATACGGAAGCCGACTGCGTCCTTAAATTCGCGAGGGATATTGATGATGACGTTGTTGCCGCCCTGGCTGCCATCGGCCTTTACGTCGCAGGAACTCCCCTTATTGACGACGCACTGGTTCTTGAAGGTGCTCCAGCGGACGTATTCAATATCGGAACGAATATCGACCGCTTCCGAGACCTTGAGCATCGTTCCAAAGCGGACAATGTCCGGGTAGCTCTGGAGAAGATCAATGTCGGTTTTGGTGACATTGGGCTGCGCGCCAAGGCGGGTGGAGAGCGTGCCGCTCATTCGCGTTTCGCCGAAGCCCGGTTGGCTCGTATAGGACAGGCCGAAGTTCAGCTTGTTGGGGACCGCTTCCCAGTACACGCCAGCGGCAGCACCGATGTTGACCCCGGTCGCCTCAATCAGCGAGCGGCCTTCGATGTTCGTCGTCCCTGTGTTCGTGTCGTCGGAGCCGTCGGTGTTCCGCGCACGCACCGTGCTGACGTGGTGAACGATCGGGCTCACGCTCGCGCCGAACGAGAGCCGGGCCGAGGGAATGGTGTAGGACACAGCGAATGTGTTGTAAGCCGCGAGAATGATGCCGCTAATGTTGTGCCACCGCTGGGGGCCATCCACCGCGCCGGGGAGCGATGAGTTGAGGCCATCGCGCTTGTCCCAGCTCGCCTGGCCGCCAAAGGGGATGTAAAACGCGTAGCCGGCTCGGAAATTCTTGGTCCCGAAGTCGCTGGTGACGCCAAGGAACGGCAGCGCGAGGGCGTTGTTCAGCTTCGCGGTTCCCGTGTTCGACGCCGAGTAGGCCGGATCGGTGGCCTTCGATGCGTTCGGCGAGAGGGCCGCGGCGGGACGCGTGTAGGTTGCATGACGGTAGATCAGCGAGAGATCTCCCGCAATTTGGGTCCCCTTCGTGCCGCCCATTGCTGCCGGGTTGAAGTAGATGGCGAACGGATTCGCCATCGCCGGAGTGCCGTAGTCGGAGCCAAAACGCGCAGCGAGGTAGCCGCTCGCATGGGCCGTCGTGGGGGCCAACACGGTGGCCGCGGCGACGAGTCCGAGGGGCAGAAGACGGAAGATTTGCGAACGTTTGGACATCGAGCTTCTCACTTCTCCGGAGGGGGGCTGGCGATCCGGAGGCTCCGGAGGCGGCTGGCGAGGCAACGCAGGAACCACGAATGCCACACGAGAACCGAACAGGCACCCGACCGCCGGCGCGATCGGTCTGCCCACGCAGGCGCGGAACATACTTCGTCTATCGCGAAAACGCGCCGCAAAAACATGACGCAGCTCTTCACGCATCGCGTCACTCGCTCAATGGCAGTTTCGCAGCGCGCCTCACGCGTTGCGTCAATACTCAAACCAAGAAAGCGCAGCCTGGTCCGACCTTGCACATGCGTCCGCTTCCGCGTACTCCTCTCACGACATGTCGCCGCTCCGTATCGTCGCCGTTGCCGCCCCTCTGCTTGTTCTCGCCGCCGGGTGTCTCCCTGACCCTTCGGGTGAGTTTGACGACTTCAACGCGAAGACGAAGATCGTGGACGCGGGCCCCGTGGACAGTGGCCCGCCAGGCACCGCCTTCACGGAGGCCTTCCAAGGCGAGTACTTCGCGATTTGCAAGACGTCGATCAGCCCGACTGCAAAGAATTCCCTGCGTTTTTCGGTAACGACGACCTACGCCCCGCCCGGCACGGCGGCCGGGTCCCTCAAACTCATCTTTCATCCGCTGACCGCAAAAAAGACGACGTTCGCCGCGGCGGACATCGTCGGCTCGCCCATCGACCTCGCCCAGTCAGCGGTCGATAAGGAGGGCGTAGCGAACGCGTCGACGACGGCGACTTTCGACATCCCCGGCATCGCAAACCCGATCACCGGCTCGGCGATTCAGGCCGAGGGCCTGACGATTGCGGCGAAGGTGAAGGCGAAAGACAAGTTCTGCGCCGACTTTTCCACCAAGCTGATCAAGCCGTATACGAGCGACGTTACCGCCGAATGTCTCTTCTTGAATCTGGCGGAAGGTGCAGCGATTCCCGAATTCACCGACGAGGACGTCAACTGCCCCTGAGCCGCGACTCTCGAAAGAGCGCCGAACGACAGACCTTCCTTTTGGAGGGTCTTTTTCGTTTGTGAGGCGGCGGTCAAAGCGCAGATTCGCCCAACGTTTTGCGAAAGTTCCCGTTGGCGTGTTCCGGTATTTCGTGCCACGTTCCGCGACGATGCGTCGCCGCGATATTCTTCTTTTCGCCACTGCTGCCTTCGTCCACGTCGCCTGCGGAAGCAGCTCCGACGGAGGCCCCGCCGGAGAAGACGGCGGCACGCCCACCGACGGCGGGGCCCCCGGCGAAGCGGGTTCCAAAGACGCCGGCATCGATGCTGGCGCGCCCCTCCCGCCGACTTCGCCCGCCGCCGACAGCCACGCACGCTTTCCCCAGGGGCTCGCCTCCGGCGACCCGCGCCCCGATCGCGTCGTTTTGTGGACGCGCGTGGAGCCGCGAGCGGGAGAATCTGGTGATTATACGGTTGGTTACGTCATCGCGACTGACGAGGCGCTCACGCAAATTCTTGCGCGGGGCGAGGCGCCGGCAAGAGGCGATGCAGATTCGACCCTTCGCCTAATCCCGACCGGTCTCGCCCCCGCGACGACCTACTTCTATCGCTTCCACGTCACGACGCCGTCGGGCACGATCACCACCCAGGTCGCCCGCGCGCGGACGGCGCCGACCGCCGACGCAACCACGGAGGTCTCCTTCTGCTTCGCGTCCTGCCAGGACTACATCGGACGCTACTACCATTCATGGCAGATGCTGCTGGATGAGAATCCGTCGCTCGATTTCGTTCTTTGGCTCGGAGACTACATCTACGAAAGCGTGAATGACTCACGCTTCCAAGCAGACGCCGGGGCGCGCGGAATTCGTCTTCCCGATGGCATGGATGCGTCCCCAACCGGTGACGGATCGAAGACCGTCGCGAAGACACTCGCCGACTATCGATTCCTCTACAAGACGCTTCGTTCTGACGCGAATCTGCGGGAGATTCATCGCCGCTACACGTTTATAACCTTGTGGGACGATCACGAGTTCGCCGACGACTGCTGGCAGGATCACTCCAACTATCTTAACGAGAAAGATCCGTCTGGCGGATTCACCGACGAAAAGAACACCCCGCGACGTGTCGGCGCGAATCGAGCCTTCTTCGAATTTCAGCCGGTCGACGTCAGCTACCAGGCGAACGCTCCGTTCCCGAACGACATCACCATCTATCGCAGTTTCCAATACGGAAAACACCTCGATTTGTTCGTGACCGACCAGCGCATGTATCGCTCCGATCACGTCGTCGCCGAAGGGCCGATCGATCTCCTTGTCGGAAAGTTCACAAAAAATTCTTCGGTGGGGTCCCGCTACTTTGTCTTCAAGAGCGGATTCGACAACGCAGAATCGAACAAAAAGCCGACGCTCCTCGGAGCCCCCCAAAAGGCGTGGTTCCTCGACGCGGTCAAGAAGTCCAAGGCGACGTGGAAGCTCTGGGCGAACGAAGTTCAAATGTGGCAACAGGTCATCGACCTGAGCCAAATTCAGGGTGTTCCGAGCTTCTTGAAGACGAAGTTCTACGTGAATTGCGATCAGTGGGACGGCTACCGCGGCGAGCGGAAAGAAATCCTGAACGCCTTCGCCTCGGCCGGCGTCGAAAACCTCGTCGTGTGCACCGGCGACATCCACGCCTTCTTCGCCGCCGAACTCCACCCAGACTTCGATGCCCCCGGCACGAAGCCGATCGGCGTCGAGTTCGTGACCGCCGGCATCTCTTCCGCCTCGCTAAAGGCGCTCGTCGCAAACCTCACCGCGAGTGCCCCCTACCTGGCCCCGATCGTCAATTATGTCGTCGACGACGCCGACAACACCCTCAAGGCTTCGAACGCCCACCTGCGGTACTCGCAGGCAAATGCGAACGGCCTCTCCCTCGTCAAGGTCTCAGGAACCGAAGTGAATGTGACCTTTTTGGCGCTCGCCGGCGACGTCCTGAAGCCCGACTACGTCGGCATCGCGAGCCGCCAGCAGTTCCGGACGAAGGTCGGTACGAACAAGATCGAAGTGCTTTAGGTCGACATCGCCCCGGTCGGTGACGGTCAGCGGTGAACGCTGATGACGGTCCCATCAGGGGTGCCGATACCGGCATTGATCACGTGCCAGCCGTCCGGAAGCTGGGGCTCGGTCCATCCAAAGATCTTGAGCCCATCGGCGGGACTTAGGTTGATACAGCCGTGGCTCCGCGGCGTCCCAAAAACGTCGTGCCAGTAGGCGACGTGGAGCGCGTAGCCGGCCTCGAAATACTGGACGTAAGGGACGTCGCGGAGTTCGAAGCCGCCGGCCCCTCGTCGAAGCGTCTTCCCCTCCTCCTCGCTACGTTCCCCAGACTTCTCGTTGGAGTCCATCGTGTTCGTCGCGTGCTTGTCGCGGATGCGGAACATGC
>JAAFHJ010000264.1 GCA_013298325.1 Myxococcales bacterium
TCCGCTACCAGCACATCGGCGAGGCTCTTCCCCTCGACGAACTCCATCACGATGTACAGAAGGCCGTCCGGCGTCGTCCCGAAGTCGAATACTTGAATGGTATTCGGGTGTTCTAGGGCGGCGACCGTGGCGACTTCCCGCTCGAAGCGCGTACGCAACGTAGGGTCGGCGGAGAGATGACGGTGGAGCGTCTTGAGGGCGACCCGGCGGACCGTCGTCCCGAGCTGCTGCTCGGCGAGGTAGACAGAGCCCATCCCCCCTTCGCCGACGAGCCGCGCGACCTTGTACCGGCCTCCGATGACCTGCCCCACGAGCGTCGGATCGACGGGCGCCGTCGCCACAAACGGGAGGGCGCCGCCGCACGCTTCGCAGAATTTCTGATCGGAGCCGGCGGTCGCACCGCATGAAGGGCATTGCATCGCGGCGCGGACGTTAGCCGAGGACTGTTCAGAAACCAATGAACCGTACGCGGCCGGTGACGGCGCGATCTTCGCAGCGAGTGCACTCATAGGGCTCGCCTACGGACGAGCGGCCGGAAAGGATTTTACAATCGTTCTTGGCGCGTCGCTATTTGCAGCGCAGGCGGCAATCGGCGACGGCGTCGAAGCGGCAAAAGTTCGATGCCAAAAGGACCGAGTTCGGACCGCTGCAAGAAAATTTGCAGCCGTTTTCGTAGGTTTCTGCGCGTACGCCGTAGCCGCCGGTCGTGCAGCCCTCGACGCTTGTGCCAGGACCGCGCGTCTCGCCGTCGCCGCCACAAGATGCATTCTGCACGTGACACCCGGCGATGAAATAGTCTTTCGGGCAGCTCAAAACGCGCTCGGTTGCCGCGTAATCGGGGCGGCGCGCTTCGCCGGTGTCAATATGGGCGGTCGCCGTGAACTTCTCTTTCCCGCTCGTCGCGTGGAGGACCAGCTTCACCGTCTGCTGTTTCGGCGACGCGGGGACCTTCGGGTCGGCGGGGACGAAGGCGAGCGTCGCCTCTTTCTCCTGGGCGTCGCAAAACGGGGCGTCGCCGACCGCCTTGTAACGGACCGGAACGTCGAGGCTCCCTTCCGGGGGGATCGCGTAGGTTTCGCCGTCGAGGGTCGCTCGAAGTTCAATCTTTGCGCGGTTTTGGACGTGGACGTACTTGGTCGCTTCCTTGCCGTAGGGGACCGTCCCGAACTCGACCGGGTTCGGCCCGACCTCGGGCGCCGGCAACGCGAACCGGCAGACGTCGGCGACCGGGTAGGCGGCGTAGGCAACCGGCACCGGTTTTTCGACGACGAAGGAAATCGGCTTCGCCTCGCCGGCCGTCGCCTCGGTGAGCCCTTCAAGACGGAGGCCGCCGATGCGAACCTCATCAATTTTCACGTCTTTTGCGGCGAGCTTTGCTTTCATCAGGCCGATGGCGGAGCCGTGGAGCTCGCCGGCATCGATGGAGACCTCGTAGGAGAGCACGCCGCCGAACTTGACCGCGCCGACGAAGTGGCTCGCGCGCCCGCAGGAGCACGTGGTGCCGTCGGAGGCGAGGGCGTCTGTCCCTTCAAAGAATTGGGGATCGGTGTCACGAACAAACGCGACAGCGAGCAATTTCAAACGATGACGGGAGGCGCTCCCGCCTACGCTCGCGTAGGGGGACAAATCGGCATCTGCGCCGACGAGGGCATCATCGACGGAGACGCCGACGAACGAATAGTCGATCGTCTGCGCGGCGACCGCATGGTCTTCTGTCGCCGTTTTCTTCGGGTGCGCGCATTCGGTGGGGACGACGCGCCACGCCGCCCCCGCCTTGGATGCCCCGTCTTGGGTGAGCTTTTCGAGGCCGCGCCCGGGGGCGAAGCTGCCGGTTGCGTCGAGGACGAAGTCGTGATCGACGTTTGAAAAACGACTCGCCGCCGCGGTGAGTCCTTCCGCTTGTTTGCAGGCCTTTTCGTCGAGGCCTCCGCATTTGACGACCCCTCCGACGGTGCCTTCGGGGAGCTTAGAAGGGGGGCAGCCGAGGAGCACCGCCAGGGGGAACGCAAGGACGATCGAGGAGGCGCGGGCGCGGGTCATGGAGCGGCGAAGGATAGTCGAGAGACCTTCGCGCCGTCAGGAAGCATTTCGCCGAGGAAGAAGACGGGGCCGGGGCCGCCGTAGGTCGGCAAAATTGCGATTTCGCCGGTATTTCGAGCGTCGACGGGGACCCCTTCCGCCAGCGGCGTCGCCGACTGATTTTGGGAACTCGAAAGGTCGAAGAGGGCGAGCGTTGCCTTACCGCCGTCCCTAAGGAGAAGTGCGCCGTGGCCGAAGCGGATCGGATCGAGGACAAGTCCTGCAAATTCAGCTTCATCGCCGCCAAGGGCGACCGGGCGTCGGCAGGAGGCGGTCGGGCCGCTGAGCGTGAGCAGGCAGCCGTAGGCGCGCTCGGCACCACGCGTGGTCGCTTGGCGCCACACGAGGGCGGCGCGCGGCGCTGCGTTTTCGGCGCCGGCGGTCGCGTCCGCGGGCCCTGCGAGGACGAGCTTGGGCGTCCGCGCGACGCCGGAGCCGGCAAATGCGGTCACCACGTCGCCGATCCGTCGCGCATCACGGCCGGATACATGAGCAATTTGAACGTTCCCGGCGGTGCCGGTCGGTCCGTCGACGTAGGTGATCCAGGCGTCGTTCCCGTCGGCGACGACGGCGAGATCGGTGGCGTCGAGGCTTGCCGGGGTGATCCGTTCCTCGCGGGCGATCCGCCGGAGCGCGTAGTCGACGCGCGTGGCGTAGACCTCCCCTTTGCCGTTTCGGCCGTCGACCCAGAGCACAAGCCAGCCGCCGTCGACGGCCACGAGGGCGACGTCGCCCGCGTCCCCTTTTGCCGCCGTCAGCTGAATATCCATCTGTTTTTTTGCCGCGCCGTCGACGCGCGTCAGGTGCACTTCCGGGTCGCCGGCATCGCGGCCGACCCACGCAACCGCCGCCCCTTGCTTGGCGTCGCGGGCGAGCGCGAGGGCGACGCCCCCTTCGGCGAGCGCCTTTTCGGTGATCACCGTCGGTGCGGCGAGCTTCCCCTCGTCGGAGCGCCACGGGAGGACGCTCACCTTCGCCCCCTTCTTGGTAGTCGCGTCCCACGCGTGGGTGCCGATCGCCGCAAGGAGCCCACGTCGGACGTTGCCGGCGTCGTAGCCTTCGGCGAGCATTCCGGCTTCTTCGCTCGCGAGAAGATCCCTTTGAACGGCGGCATGTTTCGTCCGTGGAAGGGCGACCGCGGCAGACGCTACCGGAGGTGGCGTTGCGCTGGCCGGTGCTACCGACGCAGCAGAAGGTGCCGGTTTTTCGTTGGTTTTTGCTGAGGGTGCCGACGCGGGGACCGGCGCTGCGGCGAGTGCTTTCGCGCCATCAAACAGGGAAAATGAGCCGACGTGCGTATCGGCATCGCCGGTTGCGGCGAGGGCCAAACAGCCACCGAGGCCGCAGCGCACGCCCCATACAAATGACAAAGGATCGGCACCTGCGGCGATCGTTTGGACGGCGACGCTCGTCTCGCCGACGCGTACCAAGAAGCGCCGCGGGGAGGCACAGGCCGACCGCTCTTCGCAGCGCTCCGCCGGGAGGACGCCGACGAGCACATCGCCGTAGGCCGACATCCCTTCGGTGACCGGCACGTCCGGGAGGCCGATCGGAGCCCCTGGCTCGCCATTGGCGGCGATCGGGACGAGGGCGGCCGGGTCGCCGTTCGAGGGGCGGACGACGAGCCACGCCCCCCGCGCGGCAAATTGGCCGTCGAGGAGCCTCGCACCGCGGAGCGCGATTTTTGCCCCGTTTTCGCTGGCAATTTTGACGTCGCGGCCGTCGTCGAAGGCCAAGATCGCCCCCTGTTCCGTCGCCCCAAATGCGAGCGCGCCCCGGGCCCCTTCGGTGCCGGGGAGGGCGAGTTCCGACTCGGCATCGCCGTCGGCGGAGAACGTTGCAAGATGTACGTTTTTGGCGACCGCGTCGACGGTGGCGAGGCTGAAGCCGGCGGCGGCGTCCCCCTCGGGGCCGGCGAGGGCCCAGCCGGAGGCATGCGTGGCGACGACCCGGGCCGGCGCGAGGGCCGTTCCGCCGGAATCAAAGGGGCGCACCGAGACGCGCACGGCGCCGTCGGCGACCTCTTCCGCCCAGGCGACGGCGAAGCCCTTTTCCGTCGGCACCGCATCGAACCAGAGGATGCTGTCGTCGCCGCCACCGACGTCGATCCGGCGCCCGGCGCGGAATTCGGGGCCGGTCGGTGCTGCCCCCGTCGCGGGGGCCGATGCGGCGAGCTGCCCGTGGAGTACCTCGCCGGATCCCTCCAAGGCCGTGAAAAGAGTCACAAATATCGGGCGCGCGACCGGGCCGACCGGGCGGATCGCGAAGCGGGTCGTCTCTTTGGGCGTCGTCCCTAGGCTCGTCGCGGGGCGGAGCTTCCCACCCGTTTCGCCGAGGGGGGCGAGCCAGATTTCCCGCTCGCCGCGCGTGCCGGTCGGTGGGGCGAGCCAGGCGGTGACGGTCGTCGCCCCGCGCCGCGCGAGGAAGGGGCCGTCGGTCGGACCGTCGACGACAATGAGCGGGTGAAGCGCAGCAATAGACGTCCGATTGGGGGTTTGATCGAGCGGTCGCGTCCGCCACGGTTCCGAGCTTTGAAGCGGTGACTGGCGCCCTCCGCCACAGGCGGCGACGACGGCCCCGAGCACGACCCACAGTCCGGCACCGACGACCCCCTTCACGAGAAGATCTTCCGGCCGAAGGTGCGCGTGGCCGTCCGCCCGTCGAGGTACCAGCGATAGTTTGCACGCCAACGAGTTTGCTCGTTCGCTTTGAATTCAAAGGCGATTGCCGATGCAAGGCCACAGCCGTCGCGGAGCGGGCGACCGGCGAGGCGCTCGACGAGCGACGACACCGTCGGCTCGTGGCTCACAAGGAGCACGCGCGCGTCAGGGGGCAGTTGCGGGCTTGCGAGTTCGTCGAGGACTTCTTCAAAGGGCCCGCCAGGGACGAGAGCCTTGCGCGTTTCGAGGTGGGTAACGCCGCAGGCCGTGGCGACAATTTCGGCGGTGCTCAATGCACGTACATAGGGGCTTGCAAGGACCGTGAATGGTCCTTCTTCCGCGAGCACCCTTGCGACGACGGCGACGCGTGCGCGCCCTTCCGGCGTCAGCGGCCGATGGGCATCGCCGCCATCAAAGGCGTGATCGGCGGCAGGTCCGTGGCGCAGTACGAAAAGCTCCATAGGCATCGGTACCTAGCAAAGGAGCGCCTTCGATTGTTCCCGCAGCGGAGTCCCCCCTCGCACTTTACTGCCGGAGACGGCGGGCCCAGTTCAAGTGAGGCTAGTGGCTACCGCATGGTCACAATGCTGAGATTCGCGACAGAGACGCTGATTTGCCATTGCCGCCGCTTGCCACGGATGAGACATCTTTTTGATCGGGGAAAGTGGACCACTCGGTCTCCTTTGCCACGTGGAATGCACGTCGTCGCCGGGCACGATTGCTGGGGCGATGGGCCATTCTGGACCAATGGGGGGCCTTCTGTGAGCCGTTTGAAGGGTCGATGCGAACAATCGGAGGGGGGATGACTTTGCGAATGCTCCACACCGCCCGAGTCCTGTCGCTAGGTGACCGCAAAATGCGCGCGGTACCGTCGTTGTGTTGTCCGGTGGCGGCCCGCGGGGCGCCTCGCGCGGAGCTTCACGGTCCCCGGGAGGACGCTGGTTTTTCTTTCACCCCTAGTGCCTCATGAGTCGTCGTTTTCATTTCCTCAATCTTCGGCTCCTTCGCGAGGGGCCTGTCGATCCGAACGAGCCGGCGCCGCGTCGGAAGTATCGCAACACCCAGCGGCGGACTGTCCTTCGCGTGGCGACGAGCCTCTTCGGCGAGCACGGCTTTCATGGCGCGAGCGTCGACGCGATTGCACGGCGAGCGGGTGTCCATAAGCCTTCGGTTTTTTATCATTTTCCAACGAAGGAAGCCCTCTACGACGCCGCCGTCGAGCATGCGGGAACGACCATTCTTTCGCGCTTCTTCGCCGCCATTGATGGGGCCGACGCGACGGAACCGCGGAGCGTGCGGAGCGACCGCCTCGCCGAGGCGCTTGCCGATGCCTTCGAGCTCGACCCGATCGCCGCGCGCCTGCTCCTTCGGGACGCCATGGACGCCGGCGTGCGGGAGGGGCAGCCCCACCTCGCGGTGCTTGCCGATGCGCTCCTCGGGCTCGTCGGCCTCGGGGCGACGGAGGCGAGCGCCGCCCAAGCGAAGCAGCTCGCCCTCACCCTCTTGGGGATTGTCGTCCTTCCGTTTGCGACGGCGGCCACGTTGAACCCCGCGCAGTGCGCCGCCCGGCGCGCCCATCTACGCAGGGAATTCACGATCTTGCTCGGTGGAGCGCGTTGAGCGAGACTAGGGGCAGGCGATCGGTTTGGTCTCCCAGACGATCGGGGCGGCGTCGTAGTTGGTGACCGTGACGACGTAGGTCGCGCCGACCTCCAAGTTCGCGAGCGGCTTGTACAAGATGGCGTTGTAGCCGTCCTGGCCGCTCACGAGCGGGAAGCGGTCGACGGGGACGGCGGCGCCCCCCTTCTTGGTCACGAGGAGCTGGAGGTTTTGCACGCTCTTCGGGCCGTGGAAGGAGAAGCCCCACTGGGCGTAGGCGGCGGGGAAGGGGCCGGGCGGCGGGAAGGAATACCAGTCCGGCTTTGTTCCTGTATTTGCTAGCAAATCAGAGGCGAAGCAGATGCCGTCGGCGCCGTTGGTCCCCCCGGCGTAGTAGCCGAGGGCGGTCGGTCCGAGGGCCGGCGAGAGGAGCGCCCGGCGGTCTTCGAGGGAGCGGTCGGCGTCGGCGTCTTGGATCCAGCGATCGACGGCGTCGGCCGGTTTTCCGCCGAGCCCGACGCTCATCAGTGACGTGGCTGCCGCGGCGGCGCCATCGGGC
>JAAFHJ010000266.1 GCA_013298325.1 Myxococcales bacterium
TCTTGGCATCGTCGACCTCCACTGCGTTCGCGCAATCGACGCCTGAAGGGGACCCGAAAGCTCCGAGCGGTGCTGCGGCGTTCGGGCGCAAGCCGTTGCTCCTCAGCGGCGACCGGATTCAGCGGGTCGCCGGTGCGTTGACTGGGAGCGCGCCACCAGCGGCAGGCTCTACTCCGACCCCCACGACACCCGGCATCCCCGCGACCGGAGCTTCGGCGGGCGCTTCGGGCGGCGCTTCGGGGGCCGCAAAGCCAGTGGTTGGTGCCAATGGAAAGGCGCAAGGCGACACCACAAACCTCCCTCAGTTCGAACACGCGATGGAGTACGAACCACGCAGCCCGAACGCGAAGGTCTCGTTTTCACTAGAAGAAGCGAGCCTCTCTGAACTCGTGAAGGTGATCGGTCAGTTGACCGGGAAGCGGTTTATCTTTGGTGGAAAACTTCGCGAAATCAAAGCGACTGTCTATTCCCCGCAGCAGGTCACGGTTGCCGAGGCCTATCAGGCATTCCTCGCAATTCTCGACGCAAACGGGTTGACGGTCGTTCCCCACGGACGCTTCTTGAAGATCGTCGAGACCGGCGGAATTCAGGGGCAAGCGACGCCGACCTACGGCCCCGGGCAGGCCGTGCCGGCTGAGTCGCGCTACGTCACCCGCCTTCACCGCTTGAAGAACGTTTCCGCGGAGGAGGCCGTCGGCGTTCTCGACAAGTTCAAGTCGAAGGACGCGCAAGTGACGGCCTACGCCGCCGGCAATATGCTCATCATGACCGATTCCGGGACCAACATCCGGAGGATGATGCAGATCGTTGACCAGATCGACGTCGGTTCTGCGGGGGATCAGATTTGGATCGAGCCGATCCACTACGCCTCTGCTTCGGATATCGCGAGCCGGGTCAATGACCTCTTCGACGTAAAGGCCGGTGGCGGAAAGGACGGCGGAAAAGGCGCCGGAGCGGGCGACCTCCACGTTGCGAAGATTCTCCCCGACGAACGCTCGAACTCGCTTGTCATCGTCGCAACGGAGCGCGCGTATTTGCGGATGCTTGAGCTGATCAAGCGCTTGGATGTCCCCCAAACCGGCGAAGGGGAGATCCACGTGCTCCCGCTTCAGCACGCGGACGCCGTCGAACTCGTAAAAACGCTCAACGACATTGTCGGCACTGGCGGAGGCGGCGGTGGCGGCGCGAAACCGGGCGGAGCCCCCGCGGTCAATACCTCGGTGTTTGAAGGGACGATCCGTTTGAGCGCCGACAAATCGACGAATTCAATCGTCGTGACGTCGTCGCTTCGCGACTATGGCTCCCTCCGCGCGGTCGTCGACAGGCTCGACCAGGCACGCCGCCAGGTATTCATCGATGCGGTGATCATGGACCTTGCGGTCAGCCGTACCGATTCGTTCGGCATGCGCTTTCATGGTGGTTCCGCCTTCGGCCTTCAATCGGCCAACGACACTCTTTTGTTCGGCGGCCTGGACATGGGGAAGACCGTTGCGCTCGATCCGAGCGTGCTCCAGGGGGCCGCGCTCGGCATTCGTGGGCCTGGCATTGAGGGGAGTCAGAACCTGATCCCCGGTTTGGGCCTGTCGATCCCCGCGTTCGGCGCGACGCTCACCGCGCTCACAACGACGAGTGACACCGACGTCCTTTCGACGCCCCACATCCTTGCGACTGACAATATTCCTGCCGAAATCAGTATCGGCGAGAACGTCCCGATCCAGCAGAATGTTGGACTGAGTTCGCTTTCCTCCCTCGCTGGGGCGTCAGGTTCCGGCGCGGCGGGGGCGCTCAGCTCGCTTTCGGCCCTCGGTGGCCTCGGTGGCGGCGGTACCGCCGCCCGCGCGGACGTCGGTACGAAAATTAAGATCATTCCTCACTTGAATGAGTCGAACGAGGCCCGTCTCGAAATTACCGAGGAAATCAGCGAAGCTCGAAAGCCGGAAGGGGTTTCCCAGGTTGTGCCGATCACGCGTCGAACGGCGAATACGACGCTTACGGTGAAAGACCAGCAGACGGTCGTCATCGGCGGTTTGATGCGCAATCGCGTCGCCCATGGGACCACGAAGATTCCGCTTCTCGGCGATATTCCGCTTCTTGGCGCGCTCTTCCGGCAGACGACGACAGAGATGCAGAAGACGAACCTCGTCTTGATCCTTACGCCGTACATCATTCGAGATCAGAGCGACCTCCGACGGGTTTTTGAGCGAAAAATGCAGGAACGGCAGGAGTTCCTCGATCGCTACTTCGTGTTTAACGAGAGCCAAAAGTACGTTCCGCCGACCGACTACTCGCGCACGAACGGACTCCTTGAGGAGATTCGTCAGGCGTACGCGAGCGTCGACGAAAAGAAGCGGCTTGAGGAGATCACGAAGCCGAAAGAGCTTCGGGGGCATCCGCCGCAGACCCCCCTTGAGATGCCAGCGGGAGCGTCTCGCGCAAAAGGTGGCGGCGAATCGGGGAAGCCGGCCAATCTCAATCTTGCGGCCCCGCCGAAGTCGGTTGAGCGCGTGGAGAAGTGACCCATGAGTGACGACCGCTTTCTCGGAGAGATTCTTGTTCGACGGCTCGGAATTGCCGATGCTCGGCTCGAGCCGCTCTACGCGGTCGCCCGCGAACGCGGCGCTCGATTGCTCGATTTGATCGTGTCTCAGGACATCGCGGAAGACGGAAAAGTCGCTGAGGCCTTGGCTATGGAGGCGGGACTTCCATTTCTCGCGACCGTTGAGCCCGATCGGATCGCTACAGCACTCGCGATGCGTGTTCCGATCGCCTTCGCAAAGGCGCGTAGGGTCATCGTTCTCGCTGAGAGCGACGAGGCCGTCCAAGTCGCCGTTGCCGATCCGTTTGAAGTGACGGCGATCGATGATCTGCGCGTACTCTTTGATAAGTCGATCGATCCCGTCGTCGCCCCCGGGGATAAGATCGTGGACGCGATCAATCGCGTCTACGAGCGCGAGGCGGGGGGGGGCGAACTCGAAAGCGAGGAGGAGGCCACCGACGATGTCGTCGCTTCCGACATCCTCGATTCCGACGATGATGCGCCGGTTATTCGCTGGGTCAATTCGCTCTTTCTTCAAGCGATGAAAGAGCGTGCCTCCGACATTCACATCGAGCCAGAAGAGCGCGAAGTTCTCGTGCGCTTTCGTATCGACGGCGATCTCCACGTAAAACGCCGTGCACCGCGCGCCTTTATGGGCAGCATTATTTCCCGCATCAAGATCGAGTCCGATCTCAACATCGCCGAGAAGCGCCTCCCGCAAGACGGGCGTATCGCGAAGAAAATCGCGGGCCGCAGTTTCGATATCCGTGTCAGCACCATCCCGACGAGTCGGGGCTACGAGCGCGTCGTCATGCGTTTGCTCAATAAGTCGAGCGTCCTTCTCGACTTGCCCGACCTCGGATTTTCTCCGCGCGATTACGCGCTTATGGACCAACTTATCCATAAGCCGGACGGCATCATTCTCGTAACCGGCCCGACCGGATCCGGGAAGACGACCACGCTCTATGCCTGCCTCAATCGGATTAACAAACCCGACATCAATATCCTGACTGCCGAAGATCCCGTCGAGTACGAGCTCGCCGGCATCCACCAAGTGCACGTCCAGGCCAAGATTGGGCTTACCTTCGCAAGTGCCCTCCGCGCCTTTCTTCGTCAGGACCCTGATGTCGTCATGGTCGGCGAAATTCGCGACAAAGAGACGGTGGAGATCGCCGTCAATGCCTCGCTCACGGGCCACCTCGTCCTCTCGACCATTCACACCAACGACGCACCGGGGGCGATCACGCGAATGCTCGATATGGGCGTCGAGCCGTTCCTCCTCCGTTCGTCGATCGTTGGTATTCTTGCTCAGCGTCTCGTGCGCGTTCTCTGCCCATCGTGCAAAGTTCCCTACGAAGCGACCCCATTTGAACTCGAAGAGCTCGGATTGACGGATGAACGTCGTCGTACCCGTGCGCTACGCGCTCAAAATCTCCAAAGTCGGTATTTCCCGCGCACGGTGAGCGAGGTCGATATTCTCGAGACCTGCGAAGCGCGACCGATCTTCTACAAACCTCGCGGGTGCGAGAAGTGCGCGAACATCGGCTTTACTGGTCGACGCGGCATCTACGAGCTGATGTTGATGGACGAGGCGATCGCGCCTCTTGTGCTCAAGGCCGCCGATGCGCAAACGATCAAGCGTCGCGCGATTGAATATGGCATGGACACGATGCGCGACGACGGCGCTCGGAAGGTCCTTCGAGGAATGACCTCCGTCGAGGAAGTTCTCGCGGCGACTCAAGAGGACCTCGCGGCGGAGCCCGAGTCTCTCCGTGGGCGGCCCGATGCGTCGTTCGGCCAGGAGGCCTAAATCATGGCCGTTTTCGAATACCGCGGGCTCGTCGCTGCTTCCGGGAAGAGCGTCAAAGGCGTTCGTGATGCCGACAACGCCAAGGCACTTCGCGCGGCTCTCAAGCGCGAAGGGATTCTTCTGACCGACGCCAGTGAGTCGAAAGCGGCCGCCGTAAAAGGCGGCGGCGGTTCCAGCGATTTGTTCGCGGTATTTCGAAGCGTTTCGGTCGCGGATGTTGCTTCGATGACGCGCCAGCTCGCGACGCTGGTCGGTGCCGGCATTCCCCTGGTGGAATCGATGAACGCGCTTTCTGAACAGTCAGAAAAGATGGAGCTTCTTCGTGTTCTCACAGCGGTCAGAGATCGGATCAATGAGGGGACTTCTTTCGCGAAGGCACTGGAGGAGCATCCGAAAGTTTTTCCGGCGCTTTATGTGAACATGGTGGCGGCAGGCGAAGCGTCGGGAACTCTTGAGAAGGTTCTCGATCGTCTTGCCGAGTTTCTTGAGGATCAAGCGCGTCTGCGTGGGAAGGTCAGCGCGGCCCTTGCCTACCCGATTTTGATGGCGTGCTTGGGCGGCGGCCTCCTCGTCATTATGATGACGGTAATCGTACCCAAAGTGACCAGTATCTTTGCCAGTTTGGACCGTGCCCTCCCCTGGTACACGAGTCTTCTCATTACCGTATCCGACGCGTTGACCTCGTCGGTCACGCTCGGGGCACTCCCCGGCCTCGCAGGCTACCTTTTGCTTCGAGCCGGCTTTCGTGCGCGGAAGCCCGGGGAGCCGAGCCCTAAGATCTTTAGGATATTTGGCTTCGCGGCTTGCGCTCTTGCGTTAGCTTCGTTGGCGCTTTCGTCGGCGCCGGGGCTCTTTTTCGTCGGACTCGTCTTCGGAATGCTCCTTGGTATCGGTATCGGTCGCTACCAAGGTTTCGTCGCGACGCCGAAGGGAACCCTCTGGAAAGATGGCTTTGTTCTCAAACTCCCACTCTTTGGCAAGCTCCTTCAGCTCGTCGCTGTGGCCCGCTTCTCGCGGACGCTTGGGACCTTACTTACGAGCGGGGTTTCTCTTTTGAAGGCGCTCGAGATCACGCGGAACGTTCTCGATAACGCCGTTCTTCAGAAGGTCGTTGAGGAGGCCGCGATCCAAGTGCGCGAGGGGAAGGCTCTAAGCGTCCCGTTGAAGGCGAGCGCGGCGTTTCCAACGATGAGCGTCCATATGATCGCCGTTGGGGAACGGTCCGGCGAACTTGAAGCGATGTTGGACAACGTCGCCAAAGAGTACGATCGCCAGGTCGAAACCCGAATTCAAACGATGACTTCCCTCCTTGAGCCGCTCATCATGGTGACCATGGGGCTTGGAGTTGGCTTCATTACCTTCGCGATCTTGATGCCTCTTATTCAGATGAACGACGCATTCTGAACGAACCTTCGCTATGGCTTCCAAACGCACACGAACCGTCTTTTTCCCCTGGGAACGCAGAAGCCTATTGCTGCGCGGCGGGGCAATTCCGCGAGTCGTACTCGGCGTCGCCGCGGTGCTGCTTTTCTTCGGCCTCATTGGTCTTCGTTCGCGCGAAGAACGCGCAGCGGCGGTACGCGCGACGCGGGCAAGCATTCTCGACACCTACCGGGCAATCTCGTCCTATCGGGCCGACCATGGTGGCGGCTGTCCCAAACAACTCGGAGACCTCGCCAGCGGCGGCTACCTGCACGCCGTTCCCGTCGATGCCTGGGGGCGGCCGCTGCGCGTCACCTGTCCCGGCCGCCGAGATCCCGCCGGTTTTGAAGTCGCAAGCGACGGTCCTGACGGTCTCCCGTATGGCCTTGATCGCGTGGAATAAACAATTCGTGAAACTGTTCTCCCACCAACCTCCTGCACTCGTTTCTGGAAGGAACCCCACGATGCTCACCGCTACGCTTACTCACCCTTTCGCAGCTCGTCTCCTTGCGAAGAAGGCGGCTCCGCGCGCACTGGTACGAGCCGTTACGTTGATTGAAATCATGATCGTCCTTACGATCATTGGGCTGATCGCCGGCGGCGTTGCCGTTGTTGCGATTCCGAAATTTAAGCAGGCGCAAGTCCGGACGGCAAAGACGAGCCTCCAGGCGCTTCATCCCATCGCCGATGCCTACTATGCCGAGCACTCCGGCGACTGCCCGACCGTGCAAGCACTAAAGGCGAGCAAACAGTTTACCGGCGACAACAAAGATCCGTGGGGCCAGCCCTACAAGATCAAGTGTGACGGTGGTGAGTTGACCGTTTCGAGCACCGGTCCCGATGGCAAAGAGGGGGGCAGTGACGACATTGTGATCCCCGAGGCCGAGGACGCAGAACCGGCAAAGAAGTGACCACGAGCGTTCATCGAGAATTTCTGACCGGCCCATGACCAAGATCGCTTCTTCCCAACCACGTCTGCCGTTCCTCCGAAAAGGGGAACAGGGGCGTGTGCTCGCGCTGCGTCGTCGTGGCGAGCGGGGGATGACGCTGATTGAGATTATGGTGGTGATGATCATCATCGCTCTCCTCCTCGGGGTGATGGTCG